>JAGIAF010000003.1:32080-35397 GCA_017745015.1 Bdellovibrio sp.
GTTGCCCATAAAAAGTCCGTTCAAGTTCTTTGCCGCGAATGCACAAAGATGCGCAGCTTCGCAGAAAAATACGACAATCTTTCTATTGTTAACTACAACGAAGCATACGTTCACGGTGAAGCGATGGTCATTGCGGCCCCGCTCAGTGACGCGCGCATCTTAGAATTGATCAGCAAACAGGATACTCGTCCGGTTGTGATTTATGATCTTCGCGGTGAAGAAAATAACTTAGCTGCAGAGATCAAAGAAAAGTTCCCGCGTGTTACTCTTATGACTCTTCAACAATTCTTTTCAGAAATTGAAGAAAACAAAAAAGACAGGCAAACCAAAATCCAGCAAGTTAAAGAATACTTGATGGAAAAAGCCTTAGCCTTCACTCAAAGAACAGAGCTTCGTCCACTTGGTTGGGACGATATATGCGCTTAAAGATTTCCGCTCGTAAAAGTGACTTAGCCCGTCTCCAGGCTTACATGGTTGGAGAAACACTCAAAGAAAACAATCCCGGTCTTGAAATCGAATATCGTTTCAAAGAATCTCTCGGTGATATCAATCTGACGACACCTCTTTGGCAAATTCCAGAGAAAGGCGTTTTCACTGAAGACTTCCTAGGCGAATTGATCCACGGTGAGACCGACATGGTCGTGCACTCATGGAAAGACCTTCCCACGGAAGCTCGTAAAGACACGGAGATCGTGGCGACTTTGCCTCGCGCCGATCAACGCGATCTTCTTTTGGTTAAGAAATCTCATTTTGCAAAACTTCGTTCTGAAAAAGCGATGCGCGTATTTAGCTCATCGCCTCGTCGTGAATACAATCTGACGAATTTCTTTAAAGAACATCTTCCGTTCAATCTTGAATCCGTAAAATTTGAAAGCGTTCGCGGAAACATCCCGACACGCATTCGCAAACTTTTGGAAAGCACTGAAGTAGACGGCTTGATCGTAGCCAAAGCGGCCTTGGATCGCTTGTTCACAGTGCCTCAAGATGAATTCAAAGAAGTCCAAGCACTTCTTCGTTCTTATTTGGCCCAAGTGGAATTTGCGGCGTTGCCATTGTCGGTAAATCCCAATGCAGCAGCTCAAGGTGCTTTGGCGATTGAGATTAAGAAAGACCGCGCAGATCTTCGCGCGCTTCTTGGTAAAATTGATGATCCCTCGACTTTCAAGTGCGCGCAAAAAGAACGCGACATCTTGGCAAGCTTCGGTGGCGGTTGCCATCAAAAGATCGGCGTCGCAGTTTTGGCTCGTCCTTATGGCGAGATCACAATCCTTAAGGGTCTTACTGACGGCGGTAAAGTTTTGGATACTCGTGAGTTGGTTCCATCCACTCCGGCTCCCCGCTTTTCTGCTGAACAAATGTGGTCTTCTGAAGTTCGCGCTGAAAGAAAACCACTGAACGACTGGAAAGTTCCAGCCGGTACCAACGCTCTTTATGTTTCTCGAAGTGAATCATGGCCTGAAGGTTTGAAGTTCGATCAGTTCGTTTGGACTGCAGGAACTAGAACTTGGAAAGCTATGGCACAAAAAGGTGTGTGGGTACACGGTTGCTCTGAGGGTTTGGGCGAACAAGAAGAGTCTCGCATCAACATCTTGGCGAACGTTCCATTGAAGTGGGCTAAGCTTACTCACGACACAGGTTACGAAGAAGGCGCTCGTCAAATGCCATTGGTTGCGACATACACTTTGGGCGCTCAAAACAACGCACTCCCTGTAACTGGTAAAGAGTGCTTCTTCTGGAGCAGCGGCAGCCAATTCTTGGATACCGCAAAGAAACATCCGGAAATTTTAAACAAACATCACGCTTGTGGTCCTGGCAATACGTTCAAAATCATCCGCCAGTATCTGCAAGAACAAAATCTGTTTGATGAATCAAAATTAAATATCTACTTGGACTTAGAAAACTGGAGACAGCAATGCACAAAGTAACCTCTGAAGAACTCTTTCAACGCGCCCTTAAAGTAACTCCAGGCGGAGTTCACTCTCCCGTGCGCTCTTTCAAAGGTTTGGACCGCGCTCCTGTTTTCTTTAAACAAGCTGAAGGTGCTTTCCTGACTTCTGTTGAAGACAAAAAGTACATCGATTTCTGCCAAAGCTTCGGACCATTGATCTTGGGTCACCGCGATCCAGAAGTAGCAGAAGAAGTTCACCGCATGGTGGACACAGCTTGGACTTTCGGTGCTACTGAAATCTACTCTTTGGAACTTGCTGAGTGGATCTCTAACACATTGCCATTCATGCAAAAGCTTCGTTTCGTGTCTTCTGGTACAGAAGCCGTGATGTCTGCTCTTCGCGTAGCCCGCGCAGCTACAGGTCGCAGCAAAATCTTGAAGTTTGAAGGCTGCTATCACGGTCACGTTGATAACTTGCTAGTTAAAGCGGGTTCAGGCCTTGCGGGTGCTGCCGCTTCTTCTTCTGCGGGTATCTCTGCGGAAGTGGCTGCGACAACTGTTGTGGCTCCTCTTGATGACGAAGCGAAACTTGCTGAAGTCTTTGCGGCTCAAGGTAAAGACATTGCGGCTGTGATCATTGAACCGCTTCCAGCGAATTACGGTTTATTGGTACAACGCCAAGAATTCCTGCAAAAAGTTTCTGAGCTTTGCAAAAAGAACGGTTCATTGTTGATCTTTGACGAAGTCATCTCTGGTTTCCGTGTAGGCCTTGCCGGCATGGTTGAAAAAACTGGTATCACTCCAGATCTAGTGACTTACGGTAAAATTATCGGCGGTGGCTTCCCAGTAGGTTGCTACGGCGGTCGCGCAGAACTTATGAACATGGTTGCCCCAAGTGGTGACGTTTACCAAGCTGGTACATTGAGTGCCAACCCAATCGGTATGCGCGCAGGTCTTGTGACACTTAAGAAAATGCAACGCCTTGATGGTTGGAATGTTCTAGAAAAACGCACACAGAAATTCACTCAAAGCTTGCGTGACGGTTTCGCGAAAAAAGGTGTGCCTCTTAAAGTTGAGCAACATTCCTCATTGTTCTGGATCCACGGTAACACTTCTGGAACGATCCGTACTATTGAGCAAATTCCCGCAAACCAAGGCGCAACATTCAAAGGCTTGTTCTTGAAGGCTTTGGATAAGGGTGTTTACTTGGCTCCGAATGCTTACGAAGTTGGTTTCGTTTCCATGGCTCACACTGATGAGCTTTTGGCTGAAGCTGCACAAATCATTGTGAACGCAGTAGAGTAGGAACTGAAAATGTTGAAAAGACTCCTCAAATCACATTTTAAAACGGCGCTCGCGATCATTTGGTTCGCGTTCACGTTTTCGCTTGTGACTTGGTGGTGGATTTTCTTCCTGATCAAGTTCAAAG
>JAGIAF010000400.1 GCA_017745015.1 Bdellovibrio sp.
CTTGTCATCCACATCCGTAAAGTTCAGAGCATAAGTAACTTTGTAGCCCAAAGACTCAAGCCAGTTACGAACCATATTGAAAACGACAACTCCACGAAAGTTCCCCACGTGAAGATAGTTATAAACAGTCGGTCCGCACACATACATTTTAACGTGCTTCGGATCGAGAGGAACAAACTCCTCCAGGCGTTTAGATTCAGAGTTGTAAATCTTCAAAGACATAACTTTCCTTAAAAGGTACGGACACACTTTTGGTAGCAAGTCCGCGTCATTCTATTGTTAATTCAAATCCAAGTACGGATCTTTTGGTTGACGCAAATCTCAACCAAAAGTGTGTCCGTACCTAAGCGATAGTTGCTAGGGCTTTTTCAGCACGAGCTACCAGAGATGATTTCTTCATCAAGGGAACCAAGATTTTCAATTCGGCACCGTGAGGTTTACCGATCACGGCTACACGAATTGGCATGAACAAGTTCTTACCTTTAGCGCCCGTTTTGTTTTTCACTTCGTCTTGGATTTTTAGGAACTCTTCTTCCGTCATATAGTCAGAAGGATGAGCCGCCACCAATTCTTTCCAAGCCGTCAACACCGCTTTCGTTGCTTCCCACTTCATCGCTTCGTCAGCTTCCGGAAGAATCACATACGAGTTGTCGTTCAATGGACGGTACAATTCGATCGCGTCAGACAAGATCTCCATGTACGGTTTAAACAAGTTCAAAGACTTATCTTGCCATACTGGATCAGACGGAAGTTCCATTTTCTCGCGAGCCAAGAATGGCTGAATCGCTTTCCACAACTCTGTATTTGGCAACGCGCGAAGATGTTGCGAATTCATCCATTTAAATTTCACGCGGTCAAAGATCGCGCCGGATGGATTCAAACGAGAGATATCGAAAGCTTTGATCATATCGTCTACAGACATGATCTCTTTACCGTCTGGATGTGACCAACCAAGAAGGGCGATGAAATTCAAAACGGCAGATGGCAAGTAGCCTTCGTCTTTCAACTGACCACAAGCTACCGCACCTTTACGTTTAGAAAGTTTTTGACGATCTTCATCCAAGATCAAAGCCATGTGACCAAACTGCGGAGTCTGCCATCCCATCGCTTCATAGATCATCATCTGGCGAAGTGTATTTGGAAGATGTTCTTCGGCGCGGAACACATGGGTCATCTTCATCAAGTGATCATCTATCACGCAGCAGAAGTTGTATACTGGCATACCGCCGCCACGAAGAAGAACGAAGTCCCCCACCATGTCCGATGGGAATTTCACTTCACCACGAACCAGGTCATTCAGAACGTAATCTTTTTTAAGATGCTTTGTTTTAAAACGGATAACGGGAGCTGTTCCACCTTCAGCCATTTTGGCTTTGGCTTGATCCAACGTCCAATCTGCATAAGGAGATTGCACGTGGGGCTGTTGGCCCGCTTTCATTTGAGCTTCTCGTTGCTGTTCAATCTCAGCATCGGTCAAGAAGCAGTAGTAAGCCTTGCCTTCATTCAAAAGCTGCTCAGCAATTTTCTTATAGATATGCATGCGCTCACTTTGTTTGTAAGGACCGTTGGGACCTTGATCTTTCAAAGTGACAGGATCCACGCCTTCCGCCCAAAGAAGGTTCAACCACACAAGGTCGTCAACCACTCCACGCAGAGATTCTTCTGTAGAACGTGCTTCATCCGTGTCTTCGATACGCAAAATGAATTCGCCGCCGTTCTTTTTCGCGAAAAGGTAATTGTACAAAGCTGTTCTTGCGCCACCGACGTGAAGATATCCTGTGGGAGAAGGTGCGAAACGAACACGAACATGCGGAGAAATTTGCGAAGACATTTACGAACTCCAAAAATAAAAAAGGCCTGAAATTTTCAGGCCTTAACTGTATTATGTTTTTTGGAAGTCGTCAAAATTTATGCAGTGATACCAAAGATGGCTTTCACTTCTTCTTCATTGAAGAGTTCAGCTTCACTTGTCGCCAAAGTCAGCTCTTTCAAAAGCAATGAACGAGCGGCATCAAGCATCTTACGTTCGCCGAAAGAAAGCTCTTTATCGGCTTTCAAAAGGAACAAATCGCGTAAAACTTCAGCAATTTCAAAAACGGAACCCGTTTTGATCTTTTCCATGTACTCGCGGTAACGGCGATTCCATGTCTGATTATCGATTTTAACGTCTTTTTCTTTAAGAATACCAACTACACGCGCAGCTTCGTCCTTAGAAATAATAGGACGAAGACCCGCTGACTTAACATTCGTTGTCGGGATCATAATTTTGAGCCCAGTGTCTACCAACTGCATGTTATAGAACGTCGTTTTAGTACCGAGCATTTCTTTTGTCTCGATAGCTACAACTTTAACAACGCCATAGCCGGGATAAACTGCATTATCGCCGATATTAAACGTCTGCATCCGGTAACCTCCCCTGAGTTTGGACAGAGTTCCAACCGTGACTGTTCTATCAAATTTGACACGAGTTATCAAACCTGAGCAGCGTGTTGGAATATTTTTCAGGAGTTTCCATGAACGAAAAAAGACTCTGTTTCGAACAGAGCCTTTCTAAATGATTTCAGCTACTTAATGAATGTGATTTAATCCTCGGAAATACTATAAATCAAAGCAAAACTTTGTTTACCCGATCTACCTTG
>JAGIAF010000401.1 GCA_017745015.1 Bdellovibrio sp.
AATTATCATCTGTCCGACCGCTGTATCCGACGACGATTCATTGCACCTTTAACCAAAAGAAAGTCCATATTAATGACCTGCTGTTGGAGCTCAAGTGGCTCAAATCCCCGCATTAAGCACAGTCTAAGAGATCAGTTAGCACCTTTTTACCGACGGTGGCCATGACTGCCTCCTTTTTTCTCAAGTCGATTGCGTGTCGTGCGTTTGTAGCCGTGGGATGCGAGATACTCATCTGTTTTGGCTTCGACTTCCTCGATGCCTCCGGGAGTGTCGCGGAAGGAGGCTCCCATTTCTCCGCGAGGACTGTCTTCAGATCCGGGGTCGGGGAGTCCGCGCAGCGAAGAATCAAGGGCGCTCGCCGCCAGATCCATTTGCTCAACAACGTCGAGCTCGCCACGAATGAAGTCCGCAGGAAGATCTTCCAGAGCTTCAAAAGCTCGGTCGGTATTTTTCATGGCTCTTTTTGCATTTTTGAGTTCGACTTTGGCGGTTTGGTCTTTGTCGACCAGAATACCACTTTCATCCACATGGTTTTCGGTGGCCTCGCCGAAGCGAAGGTTTGCAAAGGTGGGTTGTTCGCCTGTGACCATGACATCCTCCCTGACCTGACCTTTATTATAATAAAGGCCGTCCGTCAGAGAGGATAATTTTGGTCTAGAGATTCAAAATACAAAGTTTAGAAGGCATCTGGTCCGTTGTCCCAGTCGGCGGTGAGACCCACCAGAGGACGTTCTTTCATCACGGGGCTGTCTTGCAGAATATCGGCAAAGCCCGAGGCTTGTTCCTGGATGATCTTGACGATTTGACTATAGTACAGGGGAGAGAGTTCCTTCCCGCAGGACTCGCACTCAAAATTTAATTGGTCGTGCTTGCTATGAACGGCACCGCAAAATTGGCAGCGGCGAAAATGCATCTTTGGTTCCATAAAACGTACCTCTTTTTCAACCAGCTATACCTAGGATAATGCGAGTCGCCCGCTGTCGCAATCCACCGTCTCATTTGAAGCTAGCTGATTTCATTGAGAAAACACCCACTCTAGAATTTGAAGGAGCAGTTCCCCCTCGGGGCGACGTGGAAACACGTGGTCTAGTTGTGTTTCCAGCGCTTCATTTCGAGAACATCTTGTCCAAAAAGAAGCCTATGAATTCAGCATCTTTTTTTAAATCGCTGGTTTCACGTTTTGGAGTCGAGCTATGTCTGGCATGTTTGATAGCTCTAGGCTTCTCTATGTTTGAAGAGCATCATTCTGTGCAAAAAGCGCTTTTGCCAGAAGAGGCGATGTCATCTCTGCAAACCATCGGAACTATTCTTCGCCAGGCCGATCGTTCTAAAGCTGATTTCTTAAAAGACGCCACTCCCGAAAAGTTGGCCATCTACAATGCGCAGGTGTTGCAGCTGAATAAAGAATTAAGTGAACTCTATAAGTCTGTAAACGGTCGCTATGAGTTGCAGATGGAAGTGTACGATCTCAACCAGAGCCTTCATAAACAATTTGAATTGGCGGCGCAAGAGTTGAAGCAACGTCATCCTAGCCGTCGACCGGCGCAAACTGAAGAGAAAAATCAAAAGAAGATCTTGGAGCTCTTGCAGAATCATCGCAAGGCCCAACAAGACTTTATCCAAGTCGGTGAATACTTCTTCTTGAAAAGCGAATTGATTCTCGCTCTTATGGGCCTGTTTGGCTTAGTGATCATGCTGAGTCGATATTGGCAGGCGCGCGATCTTAAAGAACAAAAGAAAATTGCAACGGACCTGCAACATCGGTCTATGCTGCTGGATACAATCTTAGGCAGCATGAGTGAAGGCATGATCGTCATTGATCCTGAAGGCCGTTTCACTCAATACAACGCCGCTGCTCAACGTATTGTCGGAACTAAGATTAAAGAGGTCGCCACAGAGATTAGCGCCGATGAGTTGGGATTCTATGATGGTCAAGGACAGCTCTATACTCCTAAAGATCTTCCAATGAACCGCGCCCTGTATGGTGTGGAAGTCGATGATCTTGAAATCTATGTGCGCAATGAAACTCATCCCGATGGGATTTTCATCAGTCTCAGCAGTCGCGCGATAAAAGATATTGATGGCGGCATTGGCAGTGCTCTTGTCGTGTTCCGTGATATCACTCGTCGCAAACAGGTGGAGCAAGAGTGGGCCAAGGCCCGTGAAGCTGCGGTCGAGGCATCTCATAAGAAGTCTGACTTCCTGGCAGCGATGAGCCACGAAATCCGTACTCCGATGAACGGCGTGATCGGGATGAGTACTTTGCTGGCGGATACTGAACTTCGCGGAGAGCAAAAAGAATACGTCGGGACGATCAAGCGTTCTGCGGAATCTTTATTGATGTTAATCAACGATATTTTGGATTATTCAAAAATCGAGGCGGGTAAGATCACTCTGGATCCTCAGCCCTTTGATTTGAAATTCCTGGTTCACGACGTCCTGGAAATCTTCCGTCCTGCGGTGAATGAGAAGAACGTTGAATTGAGTTTGCAACTATCAAAGCGTCACGGTTGGTTCTTCCGCGGTGATCAAGGTCGTCTGCGCCAAATTCTGGTGAACCTTCTAGGGAATGCAGTGAAATTTACAGAAAGTGGTTCAGTCAGCCTTGAGATCTCCGTTTTGGACTCGCAAGAAGG
>JAGIAF010000402.1 GCA_017745015.1 Bdellovibrio sp.
GTATAATCGGCTTCACGAACATTAATACCTTGTGATTCAAATTCTTCAGCTTTTCCGCGATTTCTTACCAACGCGACGATATTTTGCGGATTCACTCCACGCTGAAGCAATTCAGCAATCACCAATTTACCTAAATTTCCGGTAGCACCTGTTACTGCGATCATAAAAACTCCTATTCAAATTAGGTTCTTTGCAAGAACTTATGCTATACTACCCCTGATACTTACTTAATGTAAGTACGCACTATTTTGTTACTGTAGAGTATCTGAATAAACCTAGGAGTTTCCAATGGTTACAGAAAATGCCAAAAAGTCAAAACCTGCCCCATGCCCTGTTACAAAAACAATGCAGGTTATCGGTGGCAAATGGAAACCCATGATTCTGTTTAATCTTCTTTCAGGTCGAAAGCGCTTCAATGAATTGCAAAGGCTTGCAGGAAATCCCTCGGCCCGCGTACTGACACTGCAACTTCGTGAATTGGAGAATGACAAAATTATTAAACGTGATGTCTTCGATCAAATCCCTCCGCGCGTGGAATACTCCTTAACTGCAAAGGGAAAAACTCTGGGAAATGTTTTAGAGATGATGGCTCAGTGGGGAACCGAGCACAGATAATTATTCAGCTTTAAAGTTTCTGATGTTTTCAAAAAGTTTACCCATGCGGAAATAAAGCTCCTTAATATACTTTTCAGGATCTTTTCCCGCCATGGCCGCCATGTCTTCAATTTTTTCGATACAGCTCACGTCATGACAGATCAAATAGGACTGGCTGACGTTGGAATTCATTGCAACCGACAACAATCCAATATCCTCAGAGGAACCGTAAGCATTGCACCAACTGCAAAGACCACCCACGGGCTCTCCACCTGTAGCTGTACGCTTAAAGGCTACACCTTGTGGCATATCCCAATTAGGAAGTTTGAAAAGTAAATAGGTGTAAACACCGGATGGCTCTTTCCAGGTAAAATATGACCGAACATTAAATGGAAACTTCAGACCTTTAGGCAAAATCAATTTTTTCTGATCGCGATCGCGAAAGGCCTGAATCAACTCTTGCTCGCTATCGATAGAAAAGTAATTTTCGACTCCGCCATAAGCAACTTGAGACTGCATTGAGTACCTCTTCTCATTGATACTATCAGATTTTGTTGCTATTAGTCTATGAAATCACCCTAGACTCCGGTCCCAGAGATGTACTTTATCACCCTCCTGAGATTTCCTCTCCTTCCTCTCAAGATTCCATCGCAAGCTGATGATGAACAAGGAGGACACTCATGCCAGAAAAAGCAGTTGTCGACAAAGCCAAAAAGAAAGCCCGTCAAGGACTCTCACCATCCACGCAAGCTGGTGAATTCGTAAAAAGTGAGATCGATACAATCAGGTCGGGTAAGCATGGAGCTCGTTCCACAAAACAAGCCATCGCCATCGGATTATCTGAGGCTCGCAGAGCGGGAGTTAAGGTTCCCAAAAATCCAAATGCAAAATCTGCGTCAAGCAAAAGCAAGGTTAAGCGTAAAGCCTCTTCTGAAACCACAGCTCAACGCAAAAAGGCCGCATTAAAAGCGTTGAAAAGAGAGCCGACTTCTACAGTCTCGCGAAAAAGTCTTTCTAAGTTTGCAAAAGCTGCAGCTCGCAAACGCGGACCTTCTGCAAGGAAAGCATCGGCAGCGAAAGCTGTACGCACAAAACGCATGCACGCTTAATAAAAGGCGGGAGATATCCCGCCTTTTCCTATAGAGTGTGTTACTGAAAGCTAGGAGTCATTATGAACATTAATCCAAAACTTGATCTTGTCCTCGAACACACTCTTGATATCACTCCCGAACAGGCATGGCGTGGTTGGACCACTCCAGGTATTCTGACAAAATGGTTCTGCCCAGAACCCTGGAAAACTATTGAAGCTGAGATTGACTTGCGCCCCGGTGGAAAGTTCAAAACTGTGATGCAATCTCCAGAAGGAGATAAATTTCCTAATATGGGTTGCTTCTTGGAAGTGGTTCCCAACAAGAAACTGATTTGGACGGATTGTTTGCTTCCAGATTTCAGACCCGTTGCTCAACTTGAATCGGGCGCAGGTTTGCATTTTACAGCGACTATTATGTTTGAGCCCATTGCAGGCGGAAAGACAAAGTACACAGCAATTGCTATGCACCGAGATGAGGCTGATCGCAAAAAGCACGAAGACATGGGTTTCCACCAAGGCTGGAGCATTTGTGCTGACCAACTTGAGAAAGTAATGAAAGGCAAATAGTCTGCCTTAGAGGAAGATCTAGGCCTAGATCTTCCTCTAAGTTTCTAAACATGCTCCACTTTTTTAGGATAGTTCGTAAGAATATTCCTATGAAAAAATCGCTTTATATTGGCTCGCTCACCCTTATCGTTTCTCTATTTAACTTTGCGGCATTAGCTGCTGAAACCCACGAATCCGCTGCTTCCGAAGAGTTTCAAGTTAAACTAAAACCAGCAACAGCTTCGGCTAGCAAAACTGCCGCGTCTCCGGAGAAAAAAGCTGCTCCCAAAAAAGCGGCGCCGAAAAAGGCAGCTCCTAAAAAAGCAGCGGTGAAAAAAGTGGCTAAAAAAGCGCCAGCAAGAACAAAAAC
>JAGIAF010000403.1 GCA_017745015.1 Bdellovibrio sp.
GTGTATGACACGCCGACTGGCAATA
Organism: Bdellovibrio sp.; assembly: GCA_017745015.1. Taxonomy (GTDB): domain Bacteria; phylum Bdellovibrionota; class Bdellovibrionia; order Bdellovibrionales; family Bdellovibrionaceae; genus Bdellovibrio. The sequence goes on from JAGIAF010000403.1 coordinate 26, forward strand.
CTTTCATCGATAATGACAACAAGTAAAAGCTGATCCCCATCGTCACTAATGTGAAGATCGATGGGACAAGTTTGGTAAATCCTTCGGAGTACTTCAGACCTGTCGCCCAAACGAACTCCAAAACTCCTGCAATAAGTAAAACAATCCAAGCCGTTGCAGTTGTCATAACTCAACCTCTTAAAAGAACCCCAGGGTTCCTTCGTTTATTTTTATGCAAGTCGTTGCTGATTTAACAGAGGGAGACTTTGATATCCCGACACCAAGAAGAGATGTCCGATAAAAGAATCCTCTCACAGTTTGTCATTTGAGAAAAGCCGAAAATTTGTTGCGACTCAAAACACATAGGCAGAAACTAGATACCTATGAAAGATTCTATCCTGATTCCCTATCTTGCTCCTCAGAACGTCGCGACGATGGCAAAACAAAAGTTTGACGCCTTCGTTGCTGATCATGAATTAACAATTGAAGAAGTTGTGAAGCTTGCTCACGAGAAAAAAGCTCGCGCTATGGTGGTGGTTCCAAAACAAAAGATCACCAAAGAAGTTCTCACACAACTTCCCGACTCTGTAAAAGTCATCGCGACGTCCAGTGTAGGCTTCGATCATTTAGATATTTCTGCAGCTAAAGAGCGCGGAGTTCTTTTAACAAATACTCCGGATGTTTTAACGGAATGCACAGCGGACCTTGCCATGCTTCTTTTGCTCAATGCGTGCCGCCGTGGTCGCGAGTACTTAGAGATCATGGAAGCGGGCTGGAGAAAAAGTTTTAGCCAATCTGAAATGCTCGGACTTAAAGTCAGCGGAAAAACTTTGGGCATTTATGGCATGGGCCGCATTGGCCAAGCCGTGGCGGATCGTGCTCGAGGCTTCGGCATGAAGATCGTCTATTGCAATCGCAAGCGTCTGCCACCGGAACTAGAAAAAGGTGCGACCTACTTCGCGGATCTACACGCGATGCTGCCTCACTGTCAGATCCTTTCTCTAAATGCTCCAGGCACAGCCGAGACTCAAAACATTCTTGATGATAAAGCCTTTGCCCTTCTGCCCGACCACGCCGTCCTCGTGAATGTGGCCCGCGGAACTCTTGTCGATGAAGAGGCCTTAATGCGCGCCTTGAAGTCTAAAAAACTTTTTGCGGCGGGCTTAGACGTCTTTGCGAATGAACCCGCCTATGATTTACGCCTTAAAGAATTCCACAACGTCTTTTTGACACCACACATGGGCAGCGCCACCCAAGAAACTCGCGATGCCATGGGGTATCGTGCTTTGGAAAACATCGAGCAAGCCTTGAAAGGCCAAAGACCGCAAGACAGCCTTTGGTAGAATAGCTGTTACCCATGTGTGTACGATTTATGCCTGAAAAAGAAGAGCCTCCAAGCCACAAGGGGCGCGCTTATTACAACATTCTTTGATTAGTTGAGTTGGCTATTTTTTTAAATCGCTCCAATTCATATTCATAAAACTTTGCTGTTTAAAGTTTTAACAGTCGAAAGACGGAATTTGCTCGCGAGGACTCTATGATTAGGAAAAATACGATTACGATAGCATCAGTATCCCTAACCTTTTTGTCCGCCTTTATATTAAGCGGTTGCATGGGCTCCATGACTGAGTCCTCGTCGATAAAAAGAATCGGTAATAGTTCCGACTTCTTTGAAATCGCATCCGAGTCTCATTCTGAGGCAGATTTATCCTGGGTTCGCCCTACCGACTGTCGGGCCAATATTGCGAAAATTCTCTGCGAAGTTAATGCCCAGGTCGAAGGCGAAAATATTTTATCGCGCAAGTGCCTCGGAGGTGAGGAACAATATCAAGCTAACATCGAGGCTATCTATGATGGACTTGATGATATGAATCAAAAAATGTTTTGCTCCCTAAGACGTATTTTTATCGAACGAGAGTTTTTTGGCTCGGGATATGCTTCCGTCCTTTCTCGCAAAAATGCGAATGGCCAAACAGAAAGCCTTCCTGGAGCTATTATGGGCTTACGCAAAAGCATTCTCAAAAAAAGTCCTTCTTTGATGTCCTTGCTGAACTGGAAAGAACAAGGAAATTTTGTAAAAGTAACTGAGCAGTTTATTGCACCCCTTGAATTTCCAGTTTATGAGTCCACAACTCCACCACCTCTTCTGCAATACATTCTTGCCCATGAATTTGGTCACTTGTTTGATTTTGCAAATGGCGTAACCCAGGTAGAAAACAGTATAGAGAACTGTGAGAACCAGACGCTCAATGAGGAGAACGACCACCCACAAAAATGCAAACCTTCGATGAGAAAAGGCTCGTTCGGGTCTTTTAGTTGGAAAAACCTCGACAGCCCTCTCCTTGAAAAAGATTTTTATGGTCGTAACCGACTTTGTTTCTATCGATGCAAGACATTTATGACTAATGATGAAATGCTAAAATTATATCAAGGTCTTGCTGCATCTGACTTTATTTCGACATATGCCGCCACGAACCCACTGGATGACTTCGCCGAAGCATGGGCTGTCCGCTGGCTATTAAATACTGGAAAAGATCTCAACTTAAAAGTAAACAAGGAATTTCAGATTCACACCAAAGATAACTATGAATCAGAG
>JAGIAF010000404.1 GCA_017745015.1 Bdellovibrio sp.
ATTTTATAGAACTCGTTGATCTGCTCCCAAGAATAATCTGAAAGCTTGCCGCCGATCAGGATTTTCGCAGTCGGATTGGCTCTTTGCTCTTCCTCTTTAGCGTTCAAAAATTCAGAGTCGCGATTCGCAGGCAAGATGAAAGGCGTTTGACCTTTCGACATGCGCACATCTGCCCAGATAATTGCGTCTGGATTGGCTTTTACGACTTCTTGAACTTTCGCTAGGGTGTCGGCTTTGACCACAATATAAGGAGTTTTGCCGTCAAAGAAGGCACTTTGGTACTCAGGGAAGGTTTGGCCAAGTCCCCAAATACGGGCCATAATGATAACGAAAGCCAGGATACAAAGAGATGCTATTGTTGCTAATAATACTCGCATAGACCAACGTAATAGCACCCTAAGGCCGTGAAATCAGCACATTTTTTCAAAACTCTCAGAAAGATTCCTGTCATTATCTTAAATACGCTAAAATTAGGCGTATTTCGCCTTGTTTTTCAATTAGCTTTCTATTAGATAACAGGGCAGCAATGTCGCTCCTGCGGACAGGAGCTGAGGCTGACAGCAAGTGTTGGCTGATGGGATGAAAACATGAACAAAATCAATCGTAAGCTTGAATATGCACTCATGGCATTAAAGTACATGAGTCAGAAAATTCCAGGTGAATTGACGTCGGCAAAAGAAGTGTCGGATGCATTCCATACTCCTTTTGATGCAACGGCTCGAGTGATGCAACAGATGGCACAAAAAGGCGGGATTCTGCGCGCAGAATATGGTGCCAACGGTGGTTATCAAATCACTAAGGACCTCGCAAAAGTTTCCATCCATGATTTGATCGAAGTGATCGAAGGTCCAACGGCATTGGTGAAATGCCTTCATAAAGAGGTGCCATGTGAAATCCAAGGCACTTGCAACATTGTTTCTCCAGTTACGAATTTAAACCACAAGCTCACTGATTTTTATAAATCCGTGAGCTTGAAGGATCTCCTTGTAGAAAGAACGGCAATGCCAGCGAAGAAAACTGAGGCGGTGGTTCATGGATAGCAACAATAAGAACCCGCTAGAGAGTTACGAATACAAATACGGTTTCACAACCGATATTGAAATGGATCAAGCTCCCTTGGGTTTGAGCGAAGAAATCATTCGCATGATCTCTGGTAAGAAAAACGAACCAGAGTGGATGCTTGAATATCGTTTGAAAGCTTACCGCCACTGGTTGACGATGGTGGAACCTAAGTGGGCTCTTGTTAACTACCCACCGATTGATTTCCAAGCGATTCGTTACTATTCAGCTCCGAAGAAAACAGCGGATGCTGATAAGCCAAAATCTATGGAAGATCTTGATCCTGAGTTGATCAAGACTTTCGAAAAGCTGGGCATTCCTTTGTCAGAGCAAAAACGTATCTCTGGTATCGCCGTTGACGTCGTGTTCGACTCCGTTTCTGTCGGTACAACTCAAAATGAAGTTTTGGAAAAAGCGGGCGTTATCTTCTGCTCAATTTCTGAAGCGGTTCATAAGCATCCAGAACTTGTTAAAAAATACTTGGGCTCTGTGGTTCCTTACACAGACAACTTCTATGCAGCTTTGAATGCCGCTGTCTTCACTGACGGTTCTTTCTGCTACATCCCTAAAGGTGTGCGTTGCCCGATTGATCTATCGACTTACTTCCGTATCAACGCCAAAGACACAGGTCAGTTCGAAAGAACTTTGCTTGTGTGCGATGAGGGCGGATACGTGAACTATCTTGAGGGTTGTACAGCGCCTCAGCGTGATGAAAACCAACTTCACGCGGCTGTGGTAGAGTTGATCGCTCTGGATGATGCGGAAATCAAATACTCCACAGTTCAGAACTGGTACACGGGCGACAAAGAAGGACGTGGTGGTATCTACAACTTCGTTACGAAGCGTGGAAAAGCCGCTGGTAAACGCTCTAAAATCTCTTGGACACAAGTTGAATCTGGTTCAGCAATCACTTGGAAGTATCCATCTTGCATCTTGCAAGGTGACTACTCTGAAGGTGCATTCTATTCCGTGGCTCTGACTCACGATATGATGCAAGCAGATACTGGCACGAAAATGATCCACATCGGTAAAAACACGAAGAGCACGATCATCTCTAAAGGTATCTCCACAGATAAGTCTTCAAACGCTTACCGTGGCCAAGTGAAGATCATGCCTTCCGCAGAGAACGCACGTAACTATTCTCAGTGTGATTCGATGCTTGTAGGCGATAAGTGCTCGGCAAGCACATTCCCATATATTGAAGTTAAAAACAAAACGGCGACGATTGAGCACGAAGCAACCACTTCGCGCATCAGTGAAGATCAAATCTTCTATTTGCAATCGCGCGGTCTTGATATGGAAAAAACAATTTCCATGCTGGTGAACGGTTTCTGTAAGGAAGTCTTTAAAGAACTTCCACTAGAGTTCGCCGTAGAAGCTGTGAAATTGATCGAAATGAAACTTGAGAACTCGGTCGGCTAGGCCGGCAGAGCGGAAGCTGAAGCAGTAGGAATATAATATGTTAGAAATTAAAAACCTCCACGCACGTGTTGAAGAAAAAGAAATCCTTAAAGGTTTGAACCTCACTATTAAAGT
>JAGIAF010000405.1 GCA_017745015.1 Bdellovibrio sp.
GCACTCCAGTATGCTTGGTCTCTGCGGGTAACGATCCTTCTGCCCATATGCAAAAACTTATGGCGCAAATGGGTTCTGAATACAATCAGCCCGTAAAACGCATCATGGAGATCAATCCGAAGCATCCATTGTTTGAAAAAATGCTGAAGGCATCTCCGGACCAACAAGCTAAATGGTCCGAGATCCTTTACGCTCAAGCTCTTTTGAACGAAGGCTCCAGTATCCCAGATCCAGTGAAGTTCTCGCAACAAGTTGCAGAACTCATGATCTCTGCAGTTCATTAGTCAAAAGCCCCGGAAGGCCGGGGCTTTTTTTACAAACTTACAAACTTCGCGCCGCAATCTTACCCGACAACTCGCTTTGCAATTCTTGCGCAGAGAGTTGTCGTCTCTCTCTCCGACCCCGCTGCTGCACGCTCAAGCTCTGTGATGAAACTTCTTGATCTCCAATAACAATGACATAAGGAATTTGCAGTTCCTTCGCGTCCTTGATCTTTCGACTCAAACTTTCAACTCGTTGGTCCACACTCACTTTTACAAAAGAATTATGTAACATCGACTCTACATGCTTTGCATACTGGTGATGACGATCGGCGATGGGAACGATCTGCACTTGTACCGGAGCCAACCATAACGGCATTGCCCCCCTGAACTTCTCGATGAGAAAAGCCACAAATCGTTCATGAGAACCTAAGGGCGCACGATGAACAATGAGCGGTCTTTCCTTCTCTCCTCGCTCATTAATAAAGTTCAAATCAAATCTCTCTGCACTCATAAAGTCCAATTGCACTGAAGAAGCCGATTCTTCCTTGCCGTAAATATTTTTTAGCTGAACATCGATCTTAGGCCCATAAAATGCGGCTTCGCCGGACTCTTCATCAAACGGCAAATTCATTTCCACAAGCACCTCACGCAAGATCCCTTCTGCCCACTCCCACTCTTTCAACTTGTCAGCATACTTCGCCAAGTTATTGGGGTCCCACTTAGACAGACGGAGACGAAAGTCCGCAATACCCAAAATTCTGTAAGCGTGCTGATACATTTCAATCACAGCGCGAATTTCATTCTTCACTTGCGCGATACCGCAATAAATATGCGCATCATTTTGGCAAAGACCTCGAACACGCATTAATCCCGACAACGCTCCGGAAAGCTCATAGCGATACACTTGTCCATATTCCGCAAAACGCAGAGGCAATTCACGATAGCTTCTTAATGACGAGGAAAAGATCTTATGATGATGAGGACAGCACATGGGGCGCAATCGGTAGTTCACATTTTCTAACTCCATCGCGGGAAACATAGACTCTTCATAATAAGGAAGATGTCCTGAGCGCTGATAAAACTCCTCTTTAGCAATATGGGGACTCATCACTCTTTGATAGCCGCCTAGAAATTCCAATTCTCGCATCAGCCTCTCCAGCTCATCACGAATGACAACTCCATTGGGCAGCCACAGCGGCAGCCCCGGCCCCACCTGTTCATCGAAATGATAGTATTGATGTTTCTTATTTAACTCTCGGTGATCATCAGCTTGAAGGCGCAGCTCGGCCTTCACGTTTTTTTCTTCAAAAGACATGGAAAACTCCAAAAAGGAATTCGAAGGACTTTCAGTCCTTCAGGTAAATATTCAAATTTAAAAAATGAAAAGCGTCGTGTGCCCGGGCCAATGCCTCAGGCAATAGAAATTTAAGAACCCCTAAGGGTGGTGATAGCAAGATCACAGATGAAAATTGAAAACAAAACGACTCTCATGCTGTCCAATCTAATAAAACCCAGCAAGTAAATCCAATCGATAGTTCTTAGACCCCATATAAGAGATACTTATAGTACGAACACAATTAAAAAACCAAATGTGGAAAAGCGGTCAAAATGGTTCGGATGCAAGGCGGAGGGGTATCCCCGCAGCGCAGGCGTGCTAATAGCACGTCGGAGCGAGGAGATAGCCCGACAACGAAGTCAGCCGGGCCATTTTCACCGCTTTTACAGGGACTTTACGAATTTTAGCATTTCGGCGGCATGACCTTCAGCTTTGATTTTACGGAATTCGCCGACCAGTTTGCCGTCTTCGTCGATGACGAAGGTGCTGCGCTCGATACCCATGACTTTTTTGCCGTACATGTTCTTTTCTTTGATCACATCAAAGATTTGGCAAAGTTCTTCTTCCTCATCAGAAAGAAGTTCGAATTTGAAATCGTATTTGCAGATGAATTTATCGTGAGACTTTAAGCTGTCACGAGAAACACCAACCACTTCAGCGCCGGCTTTTTTGAATTGCGGAAGCAATTCATTGAACTCGATGCTTTCTGTCGTGCAGCCTGGTGTGCTGTCTTTAGGGTAGAAATACAAAACCACCTTCTTGCCTTTTTTTGAAGACAAAGAAAATGTTTCGCCACTGGATGATGGAATTTTAAATGCGGGAACTTTTTTTCCCATTGCTACTTTAGCGGCCAAGATTTCCTCCTGCTGGCATTTGGGGTTCAGGCTGTTGTTGCTGCTGATGTTGAGGATTTTGCGACTGATCCGCATCAGGTTCAAGGGGCTGTGCGTTTGCCGCTGCCTCAGCC
>JAGIAF010000406.1 GCA_017745015.1 Bdellovibrio sp.
TAGGCATCGATTTATTGCCAGAACCAGAAGCGCCCTTTAATGAAGTATACAACTGAGATTGCAATGGACTTCCCGCTACCACATAACCACTGGTCAACATTGTACCCGCCGTTGCATTTGTAAATTCCTTATGACAACTCACGCAGCGACTGTCCAGAATGGCTCTAACGGCCACAAGCTTCTCATCTGGACCTGAAGAATTACCCTCGCCAGAATCAGTCAAAACACTCGGATCAAATATAACTTCCTTGATGGAGTTGTTTTGCCCTACCAAGCGTGAAAGTGAATTCAGCTGACCTAGATTCAATCGATCCGTATACAACATATACTCATAAACTCTGCCGCCAGTACTGCCCATCACGATACTCTTAGTGGCAAAAGAAAAGTCCTGGGGAGCGCCGGTTTTAACTTTTTTAATTGTCTGAGAAACACCATTGACCAAGAACTCATAGTCATCTGGCTGAATACCCGTACGCACAGCGATCACCATCTTAGTACCCGCTGATGGGAGTGCCACCTCGCTATAGTATAAGTTCCCTGCACTGGCGATACGACTCAAACGGATCTTACCACCGGTCACGGTGATGGATGTCTCCTCTAAATTATCGGCACTGGAGTTAAGAGCGAAAACTCTGCCGGTCATGGCTTTATCTAGAGCAACTACGAATGATAGCTTCTCCGCACCCGCATAGGGCTGATCGACTAGATTCGTGGCACTTTGCTGGTACCAGCGAACCAAAGAACTTTTTGAAGCACTTGTGTATGTAGAATAGGTTTGCGAATCCAACACCGCTTGAGCGTTAGCTAGACTCGCATTCTCCATGACATCTTTATCTAGGACGTAATCGCCACAGTTTTGAAAAGCGACGAGCAGTACGGGAATACCGATGACCCAGCCCCATTTTAGTTTCGTGCTCATAATGCTTCACTCCCGATTTATACATACAATGCTAAAGCGATCCATCGTGGAAGCACTTACCAAAAATATATCGGTTCGATTTCCCGTATTCTATAGACGTTAGGCCCACTTATTCACCGAAATCTACTGGAACATTTCACGGGACTAACTACCTCTTTATGGGCTCCCAGACGATCCTGTCTCAGAGTGAGACTTCATTACACTTCTTCTTGAAATCTCATTAAGAAATACTTTGCTTGTGTCGATAGGGTCATTATGAAAACACTACTTGCAACAATGATTATTCTTGCTACCTCCCTCCCTGCGTTTGCTGCAAAGCTCACAGCTGTGAAATCCGGAAAAGCATTGGTGGACCTTGAAGGTGACAGTTTCCAAGTGGGAGAGCAGTTTTATGCTGTTGATTCCTCTGGTAAAAAAAGAGCCTTGATGGAAATCAAACAAGTTAAGGGCAGCAAAGCCATCGCCGTCACGGTGAAAGGTGTCGCACAAAGTGGTTACACTCTTGAACCAATGAAAAGAAGTTCTGGTTCTTCTACATCTGGTCGTGCGGTTGCTGGAGCTAACAAAAACTCTTGGGGTTTAACAGCAGGTTTTGTGAACAGTTCCATGACTGCGAAAAACAGCAATGGTTCCGTTTCCATGACGGGTACAAGCTTTGATGTCCTTGGTTATTACCAAACATATCTTGATAAAAATATCAGCGTGCGTGCGTTCGGTGGTTATCAAACATTGAATGTCGCGGGCTCAGGTAACATCACCTGCACAGATGGCACGACAAATTGTAAAGCAGACTTGAGCTATTTGGGTCTAGGCGCTTTGGTGCGCTACTCATTCTACCGCACTTCTTCAATGGAATGGTGGGCTGGCGCTGGCCTCGGGTTCTTATTTGCAATGAATAAATCAAGCAACATCCTAGACACTTCAAAAATCACCACCAACCAAACAGTGATCGGTTCATTGGGTCTTGATTATCACTTGAGCCGCAATAACTATATTCCATTCCAATTTGACTACACATTCTTCCCCGACAACAACACCTCAAGCGCAAGCCAAATGGTGATCCGCGCCGGCTACGGATGGAATTTCTAGGAAGTTGCCCCTCCAGCAATGAGTTAGTTCAAAGGAAGGACTTAATCCTTCCTTCGGTGCCAGGCACTTTTTGGGTCTGCGGAGCGTTACTACTCGAGATCTCGCTTCGCATTTTTATCTAGGCCATCAATCTGGACACGAAGAATCATTGCTCTCAGTACATTCAACCTTGCACCTGATGATCTCTAATACTCGCTCTCACAAGAATTTTAAAAAGATGTGAGACGCCTCTCATGCAATCTCAAATGACTTACTACAAGCAATTTTAAGAATCACAAAATCGCGTCAATTTTTTTATTATTAAAATAATTAAATGACATCGCGTTTCTTGGCTGCCAGGTTTTCAAGACGGTAGAAGTGTTGAGATGCGCTTTAATTATCTCGTAACTAATAACTGACTGACAAAATAAATAATAGTTAGCCAATACTTTTGGTCACGATCAGGCTGGCGCACTCACGAGAATGAATGAATGAGTGGTCAGTTTTACCCTCAGTCTTAATGACCAACTTACACCTGCAAATTCTAAGAAAAAATGATTGTCAC
>JAGIAF010000407.1 GCA_017745015.1 Bdellovibrio sp.
GGGCCGAAGAGAAACCGTGCCCCAGATCTCCATTTCCATTAAAATAGTGACCTAGAAAATCAATACGATCGGAATCAAGCACCTACTAAACTACACACCGCACCCCCAAAAAGTACGGCATACCTAACGAGTCCCTGACATTTCCTTGGAGTAGGAATGCTCTGTTGGATTTGGATTCAGTTTGTACGTTGTCTTCTTGGAAATTCTATCTGAAGAACCGTTGATCTCTTGAACAGTGGCTTCAGTTCCGCGACCACAATACTTGGAAGCATACTTGCGAGCGTAAGAGGCTTCAAATGCTGGCGCGAGCTCAACATTTTTCTTCTCCTTGAAGAATTGCTTAAACTCACTCCACGACATTTTCTTTTCAACACCAACATTGATAAGGTCATTATATTGTGATGCGAAAAGGAAAATTTCCTGTGCTTGCTTAAGTTGCTTCTCAGTATCCCCAGTGAGGTCAGTGGGCATATTCTGCGCACCTTTTTGGTTCAACCAATCACAAAATGAACTGTCATATTTATCGGTTTTATCGGTTTTATCGGTTTTATCGGTTTCATCAGTTTTATCAGTTGAAGCTTTTGCCACCGGAGCAGGGGCAGACGCTTGCTTCTGCGCTGCCTGTTTAGCTTTATTAGCACACCGTAAGGCAGCGATTTGACCAACGTCAGATCCATCTTTATCAACGATCTCGATACATTCCTTCGCCTTCTCTTTGCTGATGATTATATTGGCCATGGATGAAAGACACTGTATCGCTGTGTCTTGAGCAGAAGGCAATTCTGAACTTTCTGAGATTGCCAGACAGACGTCGCCAACTTCAGGAGTGATGATTAAAAATTTTGTCTCTTTAATTTGAGTACATTGAGCATATTGTCTATCTGAAACTTCGCCTTTGCGAATCGAATCACAAACTTCAGCGAGAGTTGCCGCCATCGAATGGCTCGCAAATACAGTTACTAAAACAAATAACAATCCTGCCGTCGACATTCCAACCCCCATGAGTTATTAGACTTTTCGGAATATCGACTCGATTTGTTTAGGCCATTTTCTGAAGAGTGATTTCGAATTCAGTTCCGCGACCGTCTTTAACAGGACTGCGGATACTTACTTTTCCATCGTGAGCCTCCACCACCGCCTTGACGAAGGTCAAGCCCAAGCCCATTCCGTATTCAGAACGGCTCTTGTCAGAGCGATAAAGCTTCTGCCAAATCAGACCATGCTCTTCCGCTGCGATACCTGGACCGGAATCGACCACCTTCACAATCACGCTCTCCGTTTGATTGATGGTCTCGATGATAACCTCACCACCTGGTGGCGTGTACTTATGGGCATTATCTAGAAGATTGGCAATAACACGACTGATGAGACGCGGATCAACCATGGCCCAATCATGGGAGTCGAGCTTTTGAATGACTTTGATATTTTTTTCTTCAAATGCCATTTCATAGAGATCCATGATTTCGCGAACCAGATCACTGATAAATCGCTTTTCGATCTTTAATTTCTTACTGCGATTTTCGGCCTCAGTAATGTCCGTCAATACTTGCAGGAAGTTCAAAATCTTATCCGAGTTTTCAAAGCAGCTTTGCAAAGCTTCGCGATATGATTCGATATCCCCTTCACTGGTCAATGCAATCTCGGCCCGGCCACGAAGACGTGTTACCGGTGTACGAATATCATGCGCCAAGTGATCAAAGGCCTCTTTTAAGCCGTTGACGAGATTTTCAATTTTATCGAGTGCTTTGTTGAACAACAGCTTCAGCTCTTCTAACTCATCATCACTGCCACCAATAGGCACGCGAGTCGAAAGGGAACCACCTTCAATCTTCTTCATCGACGTGATCAACTCACGAACTGGACTCAATGTTGAGTTCGACAAGAAAAGACCGCCTAAGAATCCGATGAGTGCTACCGGAAGCAGCGACCACCAGAACAGCTTTTGTAAGTATCTCAGCTGCGCCCCAAGACCTTCAGTGCTTTTTGCGACAATCAGGCGCTGACCGCCTTTAAGATTGCGCCCCAAAATCAATACCGCTTCCGTGCTCGATTGCTCGGGCAAAGAAAAATCAAAGTTCTTCCCTTGATGATTGAACATCTCGGTTTTTAAAAGCTCTCGGTTGATTTGAAATGCTGGCACTGGATCGTGAGAAAAAAGAATTTCTCCCGTAGACGAATAGACGGCCACCATCAACGAAGCATCGCGATCATAACTGCGTAAGTAAGAGAAGTACTCCTTAAAGTCCTTCATCCCGTTCACTTCAATGCGATTGCTGTATTCGTCGACTTTGGCGTCAAGGATCACTCGCTCCTGGTTTTGAAGCGAGTGAGTGATTTGAAAATACAGAAAGCTAAAGATAAGCGTGGAACTTAGAATCAGTACCAGAGAATACGCTAAAGTTAGCTTGGTACTGATTCGGAATAGTGTCGGCTTAAGACCCTTTAAGAACATAACCTACGCCTCTTACCGTGTAGATTAGTCTTGTTGGAAAATCTTTTTCTAATTTGTTTCTCAAACGGCATACCAATACGTCTACCAC
>JAGIAF010000408.1 GCA_017745015.1 Bdellovibrio sp.
GTTCAAAACCTTCCGTCGTGAGGTGAGCTACGGCGCCAGATAATTTATAATCCAACAATTTTTCGGAAATTCGCAAACTGATAAAGGCTTTGCTGATTTTCTTATCTTTTTGAGTTGAAATAAATTGCTGCAGAGAATTTTTTAAATTCTCTCGGGAAAGGTATGCGCGTTTGGCTGCTAGTGTTTTAGATCCCTCTAACAGACAATACTCTGCGAAGGATTCACCAACACTCACACCTAACATGAAACTGTTTTGCATTTTTAAACGCTCTCTATTGAATTCGCTGTGGAATGTGGATATATAGCAAACATATCTCTTGATGAAAAGGATTGTTAAGTGAAGATTTCTCCAGAAATTTTGAACCTGGTACCTTACAAGCCCGGCAAACCCATCTCAGAAACTCAGCGTGAATACGGTTTGACGACCGTCTATAAGCTAGCGAGCAACGAAAATCCATTAGGCCCGAGCCCGAAAGCTATGGACGCTGTTAAACGCGCCCTGGATCATCAGAATCTTTATCCAGATCCTTCTCATTATGAGCTTTTGCATACAATTTCAAAGCAATGGGGTTTTCCAACCAAGCAATTGGCTATTGGTAACGGCAGTGATGAGCTGATCGACCTGTTGACGCGCATTTTCTGTGAGCCTAAAGAGGGTGTTTTGACTTCTGTGGCGGCATTTAACGCCTATGAAGTGAGTGCGGCGGCCAATCGTGCGGCAATCCGTAAAGTTCCTTTAACAGAGGGCTATCGCTTCGATTTGGAAGCCATTGCGGATTATTTCTTTGCTCATCCCGAGCAGAACATTCGTTTGATCTTCGTTTCTAATCCAAACAATCCGACGGGCACCTATGCGTCTAAACAGGAAGTGGAAGGCTTCCTGGCGCGTTTGGGCAATCGCGATGACGTGATGATCGTTTTTGACGAGGCTTATAACGAATTCGTTCGAGCTGAAGACTATGCATCCGCGCAAAACTACATCAATAAATTCAATAACCTTATCGTGCTCCGTACGTTCTCGAAAATATACGGTTTGGCGGGGTTTCGTATCGGCGCCATGATCGCTCCAGAGGCGGTTGTTGAGGTGTTTAACCGTGTGCGCAAACCATTTAATGTCAATGATTTAGCGCAAGTCGCTGCAAATGCGGCTCTGCAAGATAAGGAATTTCTACAACGCTCGCAGCAAATTTGCTGGAAAGGGCTTGATTACTTCTACAAGAAATTAGAAGAATTAGGCCTGCCATACATTCATTCCCAAGGTAACTTTGTCATGTTTGATACACTTCGTGACGCTGTGAAAGTCAATGAAGCCTTGCTTCGTCGTGGGATTATCATGAGACCCGTATTAAATTATGGTTTCAAAACGCACATGCGTTTGAGTGTTGGCCTTGAGCATGAAAACGAAGCAGCTCTTGTTGCTTTGAAAGAAGTGCTGAAAGAGATTCCTGTATTGGCTGGAACACCAATTCCAACAGTATAGGGCAGTAAAAAGAATCGAGTTTTGGAGTGGAAATGGGATTAGTTGTTACGATCGATGGACCTGCGGCTTCTGGTAAATCTTCAGTGAGTCGCGAACTTGCTCGCCGCCTTGGGTGGAAGTGGGTTTCTACAGGTGCATTCTATCGTGGTCTTGCCTATGCCGCTATTCAATTGGGTGTCGATCTTGATGATGTTACTGCATTGGCTGAATTGACTCACAATCCAGTTTGGAACGTGAGCCTTGAACCAGACCGCACTCGTGTTTATTTCAAAAATGAAGATGTCACAGATGCCATTGCTCACGAAGACGTGGGTAATTTCGCGAGCAAGGTGAGCCACTATCCAGAAGTGCGTAAAGCTCTTTTGGATGCTCAACGCAACTGCAGCAACGGTCCTCACGGTCTTGTTGCTGAGGGCCGTGACTGCGGAACTGTAGTCTTCCCAACGGCAGACGCCAAAGTCTATTTGACGGCTTCTAGCGAACACCGCGCTGCTCGTCGTGCGACGGAATTGGGCCTTGATCAAGGCGACATGGTAAAAGCACAAAAGCAACGCGATCACCAAGATTCCACTCGTAAAGTGGCTCCTATGTCAGTACCAACTGGCGCCTTGGAATTGGACTCTACAGAGCTCGATCTGAACCAAGTCGTCGACAAAGTCGAAGCCTTCGTAAAAACTAAGATCTAACACTGGCAAATCGCTTTCTCCTGCGTTGCTCCTCGTCGACGTACCTGGGGTACGCCTTCCTCGTCGCGCCTTGGATAAAACAATTTTCCAGCGTTAAAAAAAGGAAGGTAACAGTTTCCTTTTTGTTCCCATACGCCTTGAGAAAAAGTCGATCATTGTGATCGGCTTTTTTATGCAATATTCACCGCCATGGTGGCGGTGAGGGGTGCCTTCTTTAAAGCAGCGGAGTAAGTCTTCTGCTTAATAATCTTCTCTGACAAATATTCCAAAAATAGAGTTAAGTCTTGATAAGGCATTACGTGAGAAAGCAATTCTTGCGCATGTTTGACTTTAGCATAAGCCTCTTTGGAAAGTGTTAATTCAATGCGAAC
>JAGIAF010000409.1 GCA_017745015.1 Bdellovibrio sp.
CTCCCGTAGTGATTAGAGGCGAGCTTTTAAAGTCCATAGAGAAATTGATTCCGTATTTGGAATTTATGAATCGGGGAAATTTGCGTCTGGTTCAAGAGAGTGATCTTAGTAAATTGAAATCCAAGGCGTTTTTAAAGTCCAACGCGCAATACACGCGGGAAATCATCAAGAAGCAATCATTTAAGTTCGTTTTGCTGGGTATTGCTATGTACGCGTACCTGCAAAAAGATCAGGTTGTTGATTATATTTTTGATGCGGATCCGTGGTCGACACTCCTTGAAGGCTCATCATTCGAAAAGCTGAGCTCTGTAGAGCAAAATCACGTTGGTCATCTATTGAAAGACAACGTGAATTTGGAACTGACAGAGAAGATCGCAAATTTTCATAAGAATAAAAAGTCTTCCAGTAAGTCCTATAACAATGTTTCTGAAGTTTTGAACAAGACAAACAGTCTTAAGAAGGTTGAGAAGAAATCAGGTGCTGCTGCTGTCGTTTACATCTTTAGAAATGGCAGAGTGGTGAGCGGAAATCCTCAGAAGATTCTGAATTTGATTGATTCGTCAACTGACGATCAAATTCTGTTGGCTTTCCATTATCCTGCAAGCCGACGTATCCTCCTGGTGACTAACACCATGACGCAAGAAAAGACCGAAGAGTCTTTCTTAACGGTCGCGATCGATGGCGAACAAGATCGTGAAATGTATATCGCTATTAAAAACAAATTGAAAGACTTCGAAACTAACGAATAGGAAAATATATATGACTAAAATTCTTACTTTAGTATTTGCGATGTTGATGCTTAATCAGGGCGCTTTCGCTGGAAATTCGAACGGTCTAAGAGGCGTGCGCAACGTGAAAACCGTGATGAACGGTGTTTTGTATCGTGGCGGCGGCGGGGGAGGAAAAAATCCTCTCACTCAAGATGCATTGATGAGTTTGTGTGAGGCGGGATTTTCGCTTGCGATCTATCTATATCCGGATGGCTTTGTACCTAAAACAGTTCATTGTACGACTTTAGATGGCAAAGCGAACAAGCTTGATTACGTTCAACGCGGTTTCCGCGGTGAAAGTGACCGCAAGGTTGTGATGAATGAAATCTATGACATCATCGAAAACAACAAGGGTCCTGCGTTTGTGCACTGCTGGAATGGTTCCCATGCCTCTGGTGAAATCGCAGCTATCGCTTTGATGCAGTTCTGTGGACTTAACGGTGAGCAGGCTGGTGACTACTGGGCAAGAAACATCCACGATCAAAGTAACTTGAAGAATTACGGCAGCATCTACAGAAAGCACATCCCAGCGTTCCATCCGTTCAGCAGCATGTCGATTTCTGGCGACACGAAAGCGCAAATCTGTCGCTAGATTCGGCGCTCTAGATGATTGAAATTTATAAGGAAATTTAAAAAACCGAGTTCCGATAAAAAACCACCCTTTGCGGTGGTTTTTTTGCGCCCGAATTATGCCATGTCGCTTCCACAGTAATCCTTTCATGGCCGTTCTAAAACGTGATCCTTACAAATAATTCTGATAAACATCCCCGATCTTTTAATGATTTAGAGGAGACATCATGAAATTGGTAATGGCCGCGTTTGTTCTTGCTTCATCTTTTGCTGTTTCAGCATTCGCTGAAGATATGATTGACCCGATGACTGGCAGAAAACTTTCTAAACGTGAAGCTGCTGAGCAACGTTTGATGATTGAAGCACCTTACGAAGCTGCCTATGGCAAGCTCTTCAACGAAGATGCTTACTTTGCAGGTGAGACGGATCTGAATAAATTCGTAAATGTGATCGTTATCAATAAAGCGGGTCGTGGCTCTAACAAGCAAACTCTTCGTCTTTACACGAATCGCCAATTGATCCTTACAACTAAAATCTCTTCTGGTACTGAAGAGCTTGAATACATCACTCCGATCCGCGGTATCATCAACGGTATCTTCAAAGGTTCTCGTCAATCTCACTGGAGACATACAACTCGCGGATTCTATCCAATCAAACGCGTTTACGATCAAACGTACCGTTCTGGCGAAAGTAAATTCCAAATGCCATACGCAATGTTCTTCAACGACGATCGCGGTTTGGCTGTTCACCAAGTTCCACCAGACCTCTCTGGTGGAGAAGCAAACGGTATCGCTGCTTTGGGTAATCGCGCTTCTTCTGGTTGTGTGCGCGTTGCTCCTGGCATTATCGTGCAAATCCACGACGCGGTTGTTGCTGCGGATAAAGGTCAAATTCCTGATATCGACTCTAAAACGGGTCGTCAAAAAGAAGACTC
This sequence comes from Bdellovibrio sp., assembly GCA_017745015.1. Classification (GTDB taxonomy): domain Bacteria; phylum Bdellovibrionota; class Bdellovibrionia; order Bdellovibrionales; family Bdellovibrionaceae; genus Bdellovibrio. Next base: position 2,275 of record JAGIAF010000409.1, read on the forward strand.
TAACGGCAGACCACTTTATAAAAATGGTTTCCGCTCTATCGTAATCGTAGAGGAGTACTAGAAGTTTCGCGTCTTGACGCAGTCCCGGAAGGGGCATAAATAAAAGGCTAAGCCATTACCTGGCTTGGCCTTTTTTTGTTTTAAGGGCCTGATGACTCCGGAGCAGTTATGAATTTGAACGAGCTAGTAAAAGTACCTGATGAACAACGTGACCACCAATGGGAGATCGATTTCTTTATGGCAAT
>JAGIAF010000040.1 GCA_017745015.1 Bdellovibrio sp.
CCGAAAAGCATTTTACCCAAGAAACCACGCAAGAAAGTCTCATCTTTGTCATCAGAGTACTGACGAAGCCAGTCCACCAAAGAGTCTTCGCCACCTTGGAAGTACTTGGAGTTGTCAGTTGGGAAGTAACTGCGAGTTGTCGTAATGCCCCACGTGTAAGTACCAGAGTCTGCCGTTTGCTCGCCTGCGATGATTTCCATCAACAAAGTCTTAGCAACGTCATTACGGCCCATCAAAGCGACTTTATCGCCTTTTTTAAGGGTGAAGCTTACGTTCTTAAGAAGTGTTTCTCCTTCAAGAGTTTTAGTCAGTTTATCAACTACCAAAACGTCATTACCAAGCTCGCGTTTCAAATCAAAGCCGATGAATGGCTGACGACGTGAAGAAGCTGGCAAATCATGGAATTCAAGTTTCTCAAGTTGTTTTTGACGAGAAGAAGCTTGAGCAGATTTTGAGGCGTTAGCGCTAAAGCGCGCGATGAAGGCCTTAAGCTCATCCGCCTTATCAGCACTTTTCTTATTTTGGTCAGAGAGTAAGCGTTGTTTCAATTCACTCGCTTCGCGCCAGAAATCGTAGTTGCCCGTGTAAGTCGTTACTTTACCGAAATCGATATCCGCAATGTGCGAGCAGACTTTGTTCAAGAAGTGACGGTCATGCGAGATCACGATAACGGTGTTTTGGAAGTTCATGAGGAAATCTTCAAGCCATTTGATCGCATAGATGTCCAAGTGATTCGTCGGCTCATCCAGCAACAAGATGTCAGGTTGACCGAATAAAGCTTGCGCCAAAAGGACTTTAACCTTGTCGCCAGGATTTAGTTCTTTCATCAACTTCTGATGAAGGTCGTCCATGATGCCAAGGCCCGCAAGCATCACGCCAGCTTCAGATTCAGCTTCCCAGCCGTTAAGCTCAGCGAATTCGCCTTCAAGTTCAGAAGCGCGTACGCCGTCTGCTTCAGAGAAGTCTGCTTTTGCGTAAAGAGCATCTTTTTCTTCCATCACCTTGTACAGGCGTTGGTTGCCCATCAAGACGGTTTTAAGAACGGGAAATTCATCATAGGCATAATGATCTTGTTTAAGGATCGAAAGACGCAAATCAGAGCCAATGATAACTTCGCCCGTATTGGGTTCGATCTCTTTAGAAAGAACTTTGAGGAATGTGGATTTACCGGCACCGTTGGCGCCAATAAGGCCATAACAGTTACCAGGCGTGAATTTCACATTCACGTCTTCAAAAAGCTTTTTGCCACCGAATCTGAGACTGATATTGGATGTACTGATCATAGGTCCCCTGGTTTTAAAGGAAACCCTTCTTAATAGCAATAGTTGTGAAATTTCTCTCTTGAAAAAGGTCGGAAGTCTTTGGACTATAGTGCCCTCTGAGAGGGAGAAGTCATGAAGAAAGCTCTAAATACCCGAGAACTGCGCGAAATGAAGCCAAATCGCCACGAGTTCGTCTCCCTCGAGAGAAATAAGGTCATTCTGTTCTTGGATCGCCTGTTGAATAACCATAACCTGGGAGCGATTTTACGCCTAGCTGACGCCGCTCTGGTGGAAAAGGTCTATAGCTTCGACTCTGTGGCCAGTGCCGATGGTAAGAAAGCCTTGCTATCGGCCCGGGGAGTGGCGGAATGGGTGCCTCACGAGAATGTGAGCGATGGCCTGGCGACTTTGCGTGAATTGCGAGCTCAAGGCTACCAGATACTGGCACTGGAGCTCTGTCATGACAGCGTCCTTTATCACCAAGTCCCTTTGGGGGAGAAGGTCTGTCTGGTGGTTGGCAGTGAGATGAAAGGTGTTTCTGAAGAGATCTTGGAAATGGCGGATCATCGCATTCATATCCCCATGGCTGGGATGGCGAATTCCTTGAACGTTGCTACGGCCACTGCCGTAGCACTATTTGATCTCATTCGCCGGAAGTCGTAATTAGCGGCTTGCTTTGCGGCTCGAATCGTACCGATAATTATCTTATGAGAAAACTCGTAGGAATCTTCATTGCAGTTCTAGCCTTGAGCGTGATTTTTTTCAGAAACTATCAAAAGGATGAGACCCCCATTGTCTCTCAGAAAACTTCCTTAGTTCCCCAGAAAAGAAAAGTCGCTTCCACTCAGAATATGACTGCGGAAAGAGCCTCGCTGGTGGATTTGATTACGGCGATTCGTCAGTCTGACTCTCCGGAATTACGTCAGCAACTCAATGCTTTGCCTAATAAAAATGAAGTTTTATGGACCTACTATCGTGATTTGCAAGTTGATCGTGCTGACACGATGGAGCGCGTGCAGGTTCTTAGTTTATTAAATGGTACCGGTGGTGAGGCTGAGCTCGCGGATGCTGCTTTAGCGGAGGCCTTGGATTCTGAATCAGCTTCTGTGATAGCAGCCTTTGATGTTTTTTTGAATAATTGTGGCACCTATGCTCAATGCCAACAGGGTCTGTTAACGGTGATTGCGAATTACCCGAATCACAGTGTACGCGCTGCCTTGATTGCAGCTGTGAATAAGCGATTCTCTCAGCAGCGAAGCGAGTTCGCTGCTGATCTTGTGCGATATGAAATTAATCAGTGAGCATCTCGTTCTTGACGATCTTCGTTAGCAACCAGCAGGTCGGCAAGTTCATTGGCGTGTTCTTCTTCATCTTTAAGAATTTTCTCAAGCATACGACGAGTAGTTGGGTCTTCCAGACCAAACCAACCTACAAGTTTGCGATAGACATCAATCACAATTCGTTCGGCCACAAGATCTTCGCGAATCAACGTGACTAAATCCTTGCCGTGTCCGTACTCGGTAACGGCGCGACTTGCAACAGTTGCGGGATTCATATCCGGATCGCCGCCCAATTGATTGATACGCTCTGCGATCATTATCATATGCTCTTCTTCGTTAGCAGCGTGCTCTGCAAATTCTTTGGCGATATCACTTGAGCTAATGCCCTTCGCGATGACTTGGTGGTGACGATAGCGAAGAACACAGAGAATCTCTGTGGCAAGAGCTTCATTCAAAAGTGCACAAGCTTTTTCGACATCTAGCGGATAGTTTTCGGTGAGGGCTCCTTCAAGCAGTGATTTGCTGGCCTGACGACGAATTTGATCCACGTTATATAGTGAGTCACCGGCTGCTGCGCTTCGGGGACTATTCGTATCAAGGTGCTTTGAAATCATATTATTATGAGCCATATTTCCTCCGCAGAGACATTCTAAAAAACCCTTTAAAAAAGCTCATTTTAAATCGCGTTTTGATGTCTCAAAGCAAAACGGAAGCTCCCATGTTTTTGACACTTTGTTGAGACTTCGCAGTGATAGTTAGATAATAGAGATATCTGGCACGTTGGTGGAGGTCTCGAAAAGAGGCCATAAAAATTATGGAAGGTTTTATTATATGGGACGGAGCCAGGACAAAAATACATTTCTAATCGTTAGTGGTGACTCAGGTCGTATCACTACCATCACAGAGGCCCTCAATAAAAACTTTTCTAACAGCTCCGTGTTTCACGGCAGTGATTGGTTCGAGACAAAATACAAAATTGATAACGTTCGTCCAAAGATCATGTTCATCGACGAGTATCTTCCGAAGGGCTCAGGCTATGACATCATCGGTAAGGTTCTGAAAGAGCGTAATAACGACGGCGTGTTTATGGTCATGATGTCTTACGTGGCCGATCACGATATGTATCCTCACGAAGTGCAAAGCGGTCGTCTGTCTTTCTTGACAGAGCCAGATCGTGAAAGTGCTTTGATCGATGTCGTTTCAAAAATTATCACTCCTAAGGCGGCCCAAGATAAATCGCAATATCGTCTGCGCCATTTGGATGCAGGGGAAGTACTGTTCCGCGAAGGAGAAAGTACAGAAGTCGTTTATATTGTTAAGAACGGCAACCTTTTAGCCTATTCCGAAGCTCTTGCTGGCGGTCGTATCACGCTGGGTGAGATCGGTCCAGGTGAGTTCGTCGGGGAGATGGGGCACTTTAATCATGAACCGCGTTCCGCAACGGTAGAAGCAGTTACGGAAGTGGATCTCATTGAAATTCCTATGTCATCCCTTGAGAATGTCATTTTCTCTAAACCCTCTTGGGCCAAAGCTCTTGTGAAAACTCTGGCGCAACGTCTGAAGCGCGCTAACAAAGCTTTGACCGGTTAGTCGATACTTCGGTGAGGCCGGAGTGTAAGCCTGCACAATTGCATCTTGACGGACTCTGCTGGTGTTCTTGATTCTAAGAACACTTGAGGAGTCTCTATGCACAAACGTCAGCTTGGAAAAACGGGAATCGAAGTCGCACCACTTTGTTTTGGTGGAAATGTTTTTGGTTGGACTATCGATGAAGCTCAATCTTTCAAAATGCTCGATGCATTCGTTGAATCGGGTTTTAACTTCATCGACACCGCAAATGTGTACTCCAACTGGGTCCCTGGAAACTCTGGCGGAGAGTCTGAAACGATCATTGGTAGCTGGCTCAAAGCTCGTGGCCACCGTCAGAAGATGGTGATCGCCACGAAAGTTGGCGGCGAGATGTCTCCAGATCGCAAAAATCTGAAAATGGATACCATCATCGTGGAAGTTGAAGCGTCTTTGCGCCGCCTGCAGACGGATTATATCGACTTGTATCAGTCTCATTTTGATGATCTGTCCACTCCCATTGAAGAAACCCTTGCGGCCTTTGATCGCCTTGAGAAGCAAGGAAAGGTTCGCGCCATTGGCGCCTCGAACTTCAGCGCGCAACGTTTGCGTGAATCTTTGCATATCAGTGAGCAAATGAAGCAGGCGTCCTATGTGACCTTGCAACCCAAGTACAATCTCTATGATCGCCAGGACTTTGAAACGAATTTGGAGCCGTTGTGTCTTGAAATGCAAGTCGGCGTGATTCCGTACTATTCCTTGGCAAGTGGCTTCCTGACGGGGAAATATAGATCTGCAGCCGATAAAGCCTTGAGTGCTCGCGGCGGAAAAGCGATCAGTTACTTGAATGAACGTGGGCTGAGAATCCTAGATGCTTTGGATCTTTTGGCGGTGGATTACAATGTGAAGCCGGCGACCATTGCTCTTGCGTGGCTGATGCAAAGAAAAAGTGTCGTAGCGCCTATCGCGAGTGCCACAACAGTCACTCAGTTAAAGGATTTGACGAAGGCCGTAGAGATCAAACTCACTCATGTGGAAGTTGAGAAGCTGGATTTCGCAAGTCGCTACTAGTTTGTCCGAGTCTGGGGCGCGAGAGCTTCTCGGAATTTGATAAAAGTCGCTTTAACGCGGGAATCTTGGTTGCAAAGTAGGGGAGCTTTCAAGGAAAGTATCCTCTATGCAATTCGAGCCTTCCCAGTTAGAGCAAACCCTGCAAACTTCTTTCGGCCTTTCGCAGTTTCGTATCGGTCAAAAAGAAATCATTTCAGGCATCCTGAGCAAAAAGGATGTTCTTGCGGTTTTGCCCACGGGGGGCGGGAAATCCCTTTGTTTTCAGTTCCCCGCAATTTTTGCGCAACAATTAGTCATCGTTATTTCTCCACTGATTGCTTTGATGAAAGATCAAGTGATGTCTTTGCAGAAAAAAGGCATTCCCTCGGGGTGCCTTTATTCAGGACAAACGGATGCTGAAAAACGCGTGATTTTTCAAGATATTGAAAAGGGTGGAACTTACGTTTTGTATCTTTCACCTGAGCGCGTGCAAAAGGAAGGCTTTCAGCGTTGGATTCAAAAACGTCCAATCGCACTTTTTGCGATCGACGAAGCTCACTGCGTATCACAATGGGGTCATGACTTCCGCGCAGAGTACAGCCAGTTGGAAGTTCTTAAAAAACTTCGTCCTGATGTTCCGGTTCTGGCTTTGACGGCTTCGGCAACACCCACGGTGCTAGCTGACATTTCCATGAATTTGAAATTGCAAAAGCCTGAACGTCGCGTTCACGGTTTTTATCGTCCTAACTTGTACTACCAAGTTGAGTTTTGTGCTGATGAAGAGGCAAAGTACGCAATGCTTCTGCAAGGTTTGAAGCAAACTCCCGAGGGCCGTGTGATTATTTACTGCGGAACTCGTAAAGTAACGGAAGAGCTAGCCTCGCACTTGCGTAAGAAGAATTCTAAAGTTGGCTTTTATCACGCGGGTCTTTCCACAGAAGAACGCACAAAGACTCAAGAGGCCTATGCCAAAGGGGATTTGCGCATTCTGGTTGCGACCAACGCTTTCGGTATGGGCATCGATCAGCCCGATGTACGTTTGGTGGCCCACTATCAGATGCCGGCGAATATCGATTCCTTGTACCAAGAAATGGGACGTGCGGGCCGTGATGGTTTGGATTCAACGTGCTTGATGTTGTATTCTAAAAAAGACAAGGGCTTGCAAACTTACTTCATCACAACTTCAGAAGCGCCTCAGGAAATTAAAAACAACCGCTGGAGAAACTTAGACGCCTTGGTGAATTACGCCGAAGGCGGTGAGTGTCGTCACGCGGAAATCCTGACTTACTATAAAGATGCTCAACGTATTGAACGTTGTGGGCACTGTGATACGTGCCTACCGCAGTCACCTCGTAAGATCGATCGTCCATTGGAAGCTCTCAAAGCTCCGACGAAGAAATCGAAAGTGTCAAAATCCAAAGTGGATTTGGCAACTGTGGGTCTTGATCCTGAACAAGAAGCACGCTTTCAATTGCTTAAGAAATGGCGTAAAGAGAAAGCCAAAGAACTTGATACCCCGGCCTTTGTCGTCTTTAGTGATCAGACCCTTAAACATTTGGCAATTCAGAACCCTCAAAGTCTGGAAGAGCTTAAAAATGTTCATGGAATCGGTGAAGCAAAACTGGCAAAATTTGGTTGGGATCTTATTGCAGAGCTGGGTAACTAACTCTCTCACGAAACCGAGATGCTTATGAAGGTCGCAATCGCTGGTGCCAGTGGATTTATCGGTAAGGCTCTTGTGAAGGAGCTCTCCGGCGATCATTTGATTGTGGGCCTGAGTCGGTCTCGTCACACGCAAAAACAAGAACAGTCTTCATTGGAATGGCGCTATTGCGATCTGTTCAGTTTGCTCGATGCCGAGAAAGCTTTAGAAGGCGCCGACATTGCGGTTTATCTTGTTCACTCAATGCGCCCCTCAGCTCATTTAAGCCAAGGTTCCTTTGAAGATTTTGATTTGATCGTCGCTGATAATTTTGTTCGTGCGGCAGAAAAAAATAAAGTAAAGCGGATCATCTATCTGGGCGGACTTCTTCCCGAAGATCCCAATAAAACTTCTCTGCATTTGCGCAGTCGTCACGAAGTTGAAGAAGTGTTTAATAAAAGCCCCATCCCAGTGACGATTCTGCGAGCCGCGCTGATTTTAGGTGGAGAGGGCTCTTCATTTCAGATTATGGCAAGATTGGTGGATCGTCTGCCGCTCATGCTTTGCCCGACGTGGACATCAACTCCGAGTCAACCCGTCGCCCTATCAGATGTTCTGAAGGCTTTAAGGTTTTGTATCGAGCATCGAGAAACTGAAAGCAAAGTTTATGATTTGGGGGGACCTGATTTGATCAGCTATCGCGATATGATGTATCGCTTGGGTCGACTGCAAGGACTTGAACGCTCATTTACTCCGTTACCATTCTTAACACCTCATCTTTCGGCTCTGTGGGTGCGCTTGGTAACGGGCGCGCCTAAAGATTTAATTAATCCGCTGATTGAAAGTTTGCGCGTTCCACTGAGGGTTCGTGCGGATCATAGGCTTGAGATGCCTGATCATGAATATCTTGGTATCGTTGATGCTTTGAATGAAGCTCTTAAAAGTTACGATAGGTCAAAAAAACCCCATGCCTTCAAGGCTCCCGATGTCGGTCGTTTTGAAGTGCGCTCGGTTCAGCGGATGCCGCTGCCTCAAGGTTGGACGGCTGAAGATGTGGCAAAGGAATATATGAAGTTCCTTCCCACGGCAAAACCTGGCGCTGTGCGGGTAGAGGTCCTCGATCGTTGGATTTACTTCTTCGTAGCCTTCCCGTACACCCGATTGTTGGTGCTCGAATATTCGCCGGATCGCAGTTGGAGCCATCGTCAGCTTTTTTATGTGCGAGGCGGTCTGTTTTCAAAGAAAAGCGGGCGAGGAAGACTCGAATTCCGCGAGGTACTTGGCGGTGAGGCCTGTTTAGCAGCCATTCACGATTTTAAACCGCGTCTGCCGTGGTTTGTATACAAAGTGACGCAAGCCCTCGTACATCTTTGGGTGATGAAGCAATTTGCACGACACCTTGCGACCCTTAAAAAGATGGGGTAAATACAAGGATATGAAAAAGACTATATTAACGGGCGACCGCCCGACTGGCCCACTTCATCTTGGACACTATGTTGGATCTTTGCAGAATCGTGTAAAGCTTCAAAATGATTACAAACAGTATGTTTTGATCGCAGATGCGCAAGCATTAACGGACTACTACGAGAATCCAGATCACGTAAGAAAAAACGTGGAGCAAGTGGCTCTTGATTATTTGGCGGTAGGTCTTGATCCTAAAGTCAGTACTTTCTTTATCCAATCTCAAGTGCCAGAACTTTTTGAATTAACTTTTTACTTTATGAATCTTGTGACGGTGGCGCGCCTTGAGCGCAACCCAACTTTGAAAGATGAAATCCGTCAAAAGAACATGAAGGATTCTATCCCTGCAGGCTTCTTCACTTATCCAGTGAGCCAAGCGGCGGACATTTTGGCTTTCAACGCAGATCTAGTTCCAGTGGGTGAAGATCAAAATCCAATGATCGAGCAAACAAACGAAATCGCACGCCGTTTTAATCACTTGTATAAAACTGATTTGTTCAAAGAAGTAAAAGCGATGGTCGGTGAGACAGGTCGTCTGACGGGTATCGACGGTAAAGCAAAGATGTCTAAGTCTTTGGGCAACGCGATTTACTTGGGTGACTCGGCAGCTGACTTGAAGAAAAAAGTAAATGCGATGTACACGGATCCAAATCACTTGAAAGTGGAAGATCCAGGCACTGTTGAAGGCCACGTTGTTTTTACATTCTTGGATGTGTTTGATCCAAATAAAGAAGAAGTGGAAGCATTGAAAGCTCATTACCGTCGCGGCGGTTTGGGTGACGGTGTTCTTAAAAAACGTCTTCTTGAGATCTTGGAAGGCACATTGGCTCCAATGAGAACTCGCAGAGAAGAGTACTCTAAAGACATGGCCTATGTTCGCGAGATTTTGCGTTCTGGCACAGAGGAAGCTCGTCAAGTGGCAGCTAAGACGCTTTCTGATGTTAAAAAAGCCATGGGTATTGTGTACTAAAAGGAGCCTTCCTACAAAGGAGCTCCTATGGCAACACTTGCCCGCGATATCATGACCAATAAGATCATGATGATTCCCGTCGGCCAATCTCTGGCCGACGCCATGGATTTGATGACTGAAAAACGTATTCGTCATCTGCCTGTCGTAGATGTCGATTCTCGCATTGTGGGAATCTTAAGTCTTAAAGATTTTTCAAATGTTGAAGATCTCGAAAATCAAAAAGTTGAAGTCTATATGTCGAAACCCATTGAATGGGTGGATCATGACATCCCTTTGCGCTCAGCTATCATGCGGATGCTGGAAAAGAAAATCAGTGCCCTTTTGGTCGCGGATCAAAAGCATGAACTGGTGGGTATTGTAACCACAGACGATCTTTTATGGCTTCTGGCGCAGAGTTTAGAAAAATCAGACGAGAAACACTCGCTATCGACAATACTTGATATCGAAAGCCTAGACGAGATCGCGCATCAGATTGCACAAACAGGAATCTGACTATAAGCTTTCACCATGGATAAAGAACAAACTCACTCAGTTGTAATCGGATACATCCTGTGGATCTTTGGCTTCATGGGGGCGCATCGTTTTTATTATGGTCGACCGATTTCAGGAACAATTTGGTTCTGCACTCTGGGACTATTGGGAGTGGGTTGGATCATCGATCTCTTTTTAATTCCTGGAATGGATAAGGCGGCAGAGATCAAATACAAATCCGGTCCTGTCGATTACAACCTGGCGTGGATTCTTTTAACCTTTATCGGAATCTTTGGTGTGCATCGTTTTTACATCGGTAAATGGGTGTCGGGTTTAGTATGGTTCTTGACTGGCGGTCTTTTCACTCTTGGCGTGCTTTACGACTATTGGACGCTGAACGAACAAATTTCAAAGGCAAATGGCGCATGAGAATTTTAGGTATCACCTTGGTCAGCATCGTGGCCATTATGCATTTCGGATTTCTAATTTTAGAAATGTTTCTGTGGACAAAGCCGACTGGGCGCAGAGTGTTTGCAAACTCTGTTGAGAAAGCTCAAGACACGGCGATTCTTGCTGCGAATCAAGGTCTTTACAATGGATTCCTGGCGGCGGGTTTGCTGTGGGGACTTGTTCATCCTGTGGACAGCATGGGAAGACAGATTCTGTTGTTTTTTTTAGCGTGCGTGATCGTCGCAGGAATTTATGGGGCTTACAGTGTGAGCAAAAGAATCTTTTTTGTTCAAGCACTGCCAGCGATCTTAGCGTTGATCGCAATTCTTTAAAAACTTGATGCTAACAGAGTTTGCGCGTGGAAACCAAGCACCACTGCAAATGGCAAAGTGATTGGCATAATCACCGGCCACGGTTTTGGATTGTGCATAAGATGCAAGAGCGTGATCACAAAAACTATCGGTGCAAAGAAAAATAAACTCAACGGCACTGCGATCTTTACCAGTAATAAAATTCCAAAAAGAACTTCGACAGTTTTTACTGTCGGCATAATGAATTTGGTTTCAATACAGGCATCGACAAAGCGTGTGATCACCGGTGATGCCGGCGGAATAGGTAGCCAATGGAAGAATCCATTAAGGCCCCAGAAAATCATCTGCAGAGCAAAAATCCAGCGACAAGCGGTTTCGACATATTCCATCTAAATTAAATTCTATCCATCGTTTTCGGTGTCTGTCGAGGACACAATGATTGTTATCACTGGACTTCACAGAATTTCAGAACTTTGCGACCCCCTTGTTAATTTAGATAAAGAGGAGTGCGCGTGGATATTGAAGTATCAAAGATTAATCAAGATAAGCCATTGAAAGAGGTCTATGAAGATCTCGCAGCGGAATGGTACCTTTCTCCTGAAGGTCCGATGGCTCTCACGCGGGTTGAAACTAAGGCGCAAATGCCGTGGATCCTGGCTGAGATCCGCAAATACATTGGTTACAAAGCTGAAATTTTGGATGTGGGAAGTGGCGCTGGCTTCTTTTCTAATGAAGCCGCTCGCGCGGGACACAAAGTCACAGGCCTTGATATTTCTACAGTTAGTCTCAAGGTGGCTGAGCTGATGGATAAAACTCAAACGGTTCGTTATGTGGAAGGTGATGCTTATAAGATGCCTTTTCCTAAAGAGAGCTTTGATGTGGTGGTGGCCATGGATCTCTTTGAGCATGTGTCAGATCCCGAAAAGATCATGATGGAGATGAGTCGTGTGCTGCGTCCGGGAGGACTTCTCTTCTTTCACACCATAAACAAGAACGCTTTATCATATTTAATTGTAATTAAGGGCATGCGGTGGTTCTTAAAAAACACACCGCCTGAATATCATACCTATTCTTTGCTGCGTACTCCCGAGCAAATTAATGATTGGTGTGATGAGTGTGGCTTGATCATGCAACAAGTTCGCGGCCTCCGTCCCAAGATTCTTCAGAGGGGATTTTGGCGATTGCTTTGGAATCACGACATCGCTGACAACATGGGATTTGTTTGGAGTCGGTCCAAAATGATTTCGTTTTCTGGATATGCGAAAAAATTCCGCGAGCACTGATGGGAGACTTGTGATTCTCTTCGTCAGTTTTACGTTTATGAATAAATTGAAATTTGTGTTTTTTATCAGTGGGCGTATAAGTGCCCATATGAAATTCAATCATATCTTGAAATACACAAGCTTACTGCTGGTAGGGTTGTTGGCTGGCAATGCGTTTGCATTTGTAGTCGGCATGGGACCTGCGATGGAAAAGCTTTCAGCGACTTCCTACATCGGCTTTCATCAGTCGATGCAAAGATCTTTCCTGGCGTGGACGCCGCTTCTTTGCGCGATGGTGGTGTTGTTACTTGCGGGATTACTTATCGAAATGCGCCACAAGTGGAAGCGAATCGAATTTCTTTTCGTGGTGTTCGCTCTCGTTTGTGTGATGGATGAGTTGTTTATGACATGGACTGGGAATATGCCTTTGAATCGCATCATTCACTCGTGGCAAATCCAAGGCACTCCGAATGATTGGGAAGATATTCGTCGTCAGTGGGTGCAGTTGATGTACTGGCGTTGTGCCTTGTTAGTATCTGGCTTTGCTCTTTTGATTGCTTCAGTTCTGGTTAAGAGGACTGAGGCTCCGATTTCTCAAGATGTCGCTGTTGCCTTTTAGGTAGGTTGTTTCTCTCAGCTTGTTGTTGTTGAGCTTTCTTTCCATCCGTATAGACTTTTAAAACTTTCGGCAATTCACGTGTACCTGGTGCCATATAATCTGAAATCAATAGCTGACGAGCTTCCTCGTGAGGCCATTGCAAATGTTCTGTCAAATAAACCAGAGCTGATTCCACCAAGTTGATCAATGAAATCCCGAATGATTGTGCATGACGAGCCGACATGTATTCGCTAAACGCAAAGAATTCCCAGAAATATGATTGGCGTTCGTTATTCGCAGAACGATCCTTCAAGGCTTGAGTGAAGTTTTTGAAGTTCCCGCTGTTTGCGAAAAGATCCCAGTACTTTGAAAAGCGATTCATCTTTTGCAAAGTCTCAAAATCCATACTCTTCGTGCGCAAGATTTGGAACGGAGGTGCATCTGAGTAAACCATCTCCCACTCTTTATCATGACGAGAGATTGGCGCACCTTTAAGACGTTTCAAAATACCCACTTGAATTTCATCTGGGCGAAGTCCCGCGAGAATATCAAATCCTTTGCCGAAGCTTTCGATGTCTTCTCCCGGAAGGCCGGCGATCAAGTCGGCATGAGAGTGAACTCCTGTTTTTTCGGCCAAGAAGCGGAAGTTGTCTTTTACTTTTTCTAGATCATTACGACGGCTTACTAGGCGCGCCACATCGGTGTTCCAGGTTTGAATACCGATTTCAAATTGCAAAGAGCCTGCTGGGAATTTTTTAATCAACTCGCGAATCTCGGTTGGCAAACGATCCGGAACCATTTCAAAGTGCAGGAAAAGATTCAAATGCATGTGCTCAAGGAAGAAATTTAAAATCTGTGTGCAGATCGTAGGACTCAAGTTGAACGTACGATCGATGAACTTGAATTGACGAGCTCCACGATCCATTAAGACCTTCATGTCCTCCAAGAATGCGTTGATTTCAAAATTTCTGACAGATTTATCAAGGGATGAAAGGCAGTACTCACAACGGTAAGGACAACCGCGAGACACTTCCACGTACAAAACGCGATTCTTGATATCTTCATCCGTATAGTGTGCGTAAGGAGATTTGATGTGTTTGATCTCGGGAAGTTGTCCCGTGATGAACTTGCTTTGCGGCAGAGTGCCATCGTTCAAATAGCTCTTACAGAAATCATAGAACATAAAATCTGATTCGCCTTTGAAGGTAAAATCAGCAACCTGACAGATCTTTTGTGTTTCGCTTTCGTGGGTCACTTCCGGGCCGCCAAGAACCACAATAGTTTCCGGGCTGACTCTTTTTAGACATGACACCAGTTCGTAACTTTCGTTGGCATTCCAGATATATACGCCAAGTCCGATGACCTTTGGTTTAAGTTTGAGGAGTTGCTCAGCAATGTCACGAGGTTCACGTTGAGTGGTGAACTCTAAGATTTGCGCGCGTTCTTGCAGCTCATTCAAGTTCGCATAAAGGTAGCGAAGACCGAAGGAAGAGTGCTGATAAGTCGAATTCAAAGTTACTAAAAGTATGTCGTTTTTCATCGGACGACCATCCTACTTTATGTTCCGAGAAGAAGCGAATTGTCTTTGCCAAATTGCGGACAAAGAAAGTACCCTGAATGGGTGCGCCACGATGGCGCATTTGGGTTAAAACTTTTTCAAAGGACTGATTCCATGAAAACCGCCATGATGGCCTTTTTATTCGTTGCATCGACGGCTTCGGCCCACGTTGCCCCTCTTGAAAACTTCAAACACAAACCTATTTTAGCGGACCTCTCAGATCTTCGCGCTTTGAACATCCCGGTGATGGCTAAAGACGAAGCGGTAGGTGTCGGTTATGCGGTTGTGACTCCTGAAATGCAGCAAAAGATTCAAGCACGCGCTCACCAAGTGGGTAAATGCGGTGGCTTTGAAGACTTGAGCTCTGAAGTAAACTTCACAAACGACTTTGCGGGTATGTTGAAGTCTTTGGCGGAAATCAAAGCTAAGAATGACCAATACTTTGCAGCTCCTTTCCGTGCTCAAGCTGTGACAAAAAATCCTGAGATTGAATCAGCGATGAACGAAGTGAGCGAAGAAAACCTTAAAGCGACTGTGACTTGGTTGTCTTCTTACCCAAATCGTTACAACCGCTCTTCAACTCCGAATGTACACGTTGAAGAAATGAAGAAACGTTTGGAAGCGATGTTGGCTTCTTCAAAAGTTCCCTATGAAGTTTCTTTGATCTCTCACGGTTCGACGCCGCAAAAAAGCGTGCGCGTTCGTTTGACGGGTTCTACGAAACCAAACGAGATCGTAGTTCTTGGCGGTCACTTAGATTCTATCAACCAATCTTGGAGTGGTAAAAGTGATGCTCCGGGCGCTGACGACAATGCATCTGGATCAGCAAATCTGGTGGAAGTTCTTCGTATCGTAAGCCAAAAAGCTCAACCACAACGTTCAGTAGAGTTCTTCTGGTATGCAGGTGAAGAGTCTGGTCTTTTGGGTTCTGCAGAAATTGCAAAATCATATAAGCAAGAAAAGAAAGACGTAGTAGCGGTTCTTCAGTTGGATATGACTTTGTATCCAGGCTCTGGCGAATTCGTAGTGGGCAACATGACGGACTTCACAAGCAGCTGGTTGCGTGACTACTTCAAAGCAATGAACGAAGCCTACATTCACGGCCGCATCATCGACGACCAATGCGGTTACGGCTGCAGCGATCACGCCTCATGGCACCGTCAAGGTTACGCGACTTTGATGCCATTCGAAGCGCGCATGAATGCCGACAACCCATTTATTCACTCTTCAAGAGACGTGATCAACAACGACTCAAACTTTAAACACTCGGCGATGTATTCTAAAATTGGCGTTGTGTTCGCGATGGATCTAGCAAACTCCGACGCAAGACAACCGTACTAAAGCGGCAGGTGAAAACCTACCATTTGACTGCGTTGTCGGGTATGCACTTACTCTCCGGCGTACTAGGAGTACGTCTACGTGGCAGCGCACACCCTCCGCCCTGCATCTGGCAGGTTTTGACCTGCCTTGGGCTTTCCTTGGAAAAAAGGACGAAGGTTTTCGTCCTTTTTTATTTCCCCAATAAGACAGAATCTGCTTTATGTGTCTTTGGGATTTTTGAATTTATAAACTTGGTTGCTAGAATTTCTATAAGTGATGCCAAAGATGGATCTGGCAGCAAATGTGCTCCCAGATCTTTACATTTCATCAATATTTGATACTGCTGTTGAGAAAGAGTTAAGGAAAGATGGACAGATTCATCTTTTTGAAACTTCTGTTTTTCTGGTTCTTTTAATTCAATATCTAAAGCCATACACAATTCTCTTTGAGTTTCTTGAGTTGTTTTGCCTGCAATCACAGAAACGAGTTCATTTTTTTGGAGGATTGAGATCTTTTGACCTGTTGTACGTTCTTTCTCTTTGATTGCTCGAGAGAGTTCGCCAATTTGAGAGAGATTTAGGGTGCCTTCTCTAATTCTATCGGACATTGTCGGCACATCTTTTAATAATCGGGCGGCTTCGATTCGCCGTATGGCCGCAGAAGCTGAATAGCCACATTCTTTGATTAGATATTCGTAGAGGGAAGGATAGGCACGATCGAGGTGGATTTTACGGGAGTCTATTTCCTTGAGATGTTCCAGAATGACATGAAGGAGCTTCCGTTCTTTTGTGACAAGGTCTTTGAGACGGAGTTCGAGTTCGTCATTACTTAGATGTGAAAGTGAATTCATAATGTTTCCTTTGCGGAAAACTCATGCGAAGAATATGCGAGCTTTAGCTTTTTACAGCTAAGTTATGACTAAGGGTAGTTTCCGAATTCTGGAATCCGGATACAAAGAAGCCGGAAAAAAGATTCTCATATGAGG
>JAGIAF010000410.1 GCA_017745015.1 Bdellovibrio sp.
AGCCAAAGCTCTGGAGGCCGCAGCCGTACGCGATGCCAATGGCGCTCGCAAAGAGCGCGCTTCCTCCCAGGCGCAAATTAATGAGTATCAAAAGCAAATAAAAGCCATCGAGGCTCGCAAAGCTTTAGCTCGAAGAAAGACTGAAAACTCAAAAGCTGAAATAGCAAAATTCAATCAACTCCGCGATCAGCATTTATCTAAGAAGCAAGGCGCAGAAAAAGAATTGGCTTTCTTAAATCAGGAATCCGCAAAGTTTGAAGGTTACGTCCAAGAGGCAAAACTCAAAGCACTCAAGGCGCAACAGGAAGCCTTCGATTCTCAACAAAGACTCCGTCAGGCGCAAATTCAAACTGCGAAAGCACGCCTCAGCGCACAAAGCAAAGCCCAAAGCTATCGAGCGCGCACTGAAGCTTACCAGACACAAATTCAAGCACAAAAACGCGCCATCAGCTCCGAAGCACCTGCAGTATCTTATAAGTAGGCTTTACCTAATCCAGGACCTGAATATTTTGCCATCTAGCGGGAGTCGAACAACTCCCGGTTGCCAAGCTCCCTGATCTGCGCAAAAAACACAGGCAGATGAACTTGAAAGCCCTTTGTCTCCTAATCACTCTCTGGACTGTTTCCGCAACGGCCTCCGCCTCTTGGTTTAACAAAACCGAACGAGCGCCTGCGATTAAAAAGGTCGACTTCCTTGCCGGTGTCTTTAAAAACTTCGCGACCAGCAACGCTTCTCGTCCCTATTCACTCCAAGTCGAAAAAAATATCGTTCGCACTGGCAGCAGCTCATTAAGATTCGAGATCCGCCAAGGTGATATCTGGAAACGCGGTCGCGGCAAAGAAGGCCACGGAACTTATCGCGTCGAGGTCCAAGAAGAGACCTACGCAAAATTCGAAACTGATTACTGGTATGAGTTCAGCATCTGGATGCCAAACTTACTTGTAGAACGCGACACTCGTTTGGTGATCGGCCAATGGCATGGCGAAGCTGATGCCAACCAAGGAGAGTTCGGGCGCAATCCTCCACTAGTGCAAAGATTCCGCAACGGGCGCTTCACAATCCAATTGCGTTGGAACGAAAACAAAGTTCAAACCGGTGATCAACTGAAAGACGATAGTAAACGCATCGACATCTTCTCCGAACAAGGCTTTCCAAGAAATACCTGGGTGGACTTTGTTTATCATGTGAAATGGTCATGGAAAGGCCAAGGTATCGTGCAAGTTTACCGTCGCATTTTGCCTGATCAGACCTTCCAGCAGATCGCCAATTATCGCGGCCCCGTGGGATACAACGACGACCTGGGGCCTTACTTCAAATTCGGCCTCTATCGCGATGACGTGCCTTTTACGGATGTTATTTACTTTGATAACTATCAGCGCACCCAAGAACCTCAAAAACTCTTATTCCGCGAAGCTCTTCACTAGGGCTTTGCCGCAGATAATGCCGCAGAAACATTCGGCAATTCACGGCACCTGTCTATTTTTAAAACAGCGCCCGAGCCTTCAAACTCCATAAATTCAATCTAGCGAGAGTTTATTATTTGCACCAAGGATCTCCCAATGAGGAGCCCCTATGAAAGCCCTGAGCCTAACCGTCATCGCATTGTTAACCCATTCGATCTCTCACGGTGCGACCATTTTCGACAGAACCGACGTTCTGAGCGTAGAGCTTTCAGCAGACCTTAAGCCCTTCTTACAACAGGTTGCAGGTAAAGTCGCAGCCAACTCTACCGAAGAAGCTAAACAGCTTTCCACAATCGGAACCTTCATTTTCAAAGATGAAAACCTAGGCACAACCTTGCAAGTGCCAGTGGAAATCAAAGTTCGCGGCAACACAAGCCTCGCGACTGACGAGTGCCCTTTTCCAAAACTTAAAATGAAAGTCGCCAAGGACTCCGTTCCTGCGGAAAGCTCCATCGCTGGTATCAAGGATATCAAGATTGGCACTCACTGTGGCGAAAACGATATGAACACCCGCACACCGAAAAATCGCATTGCAAATCAAACAAGCCCTTTGCGTGAGTCTTACATCTATAAACTCTTCGAGATCACGGGCACTCCGGCGCAAAAATCTCGCTTGGTGAGCATGAATTATAAAAATCTGGGTCTGCAACGCTACAACTTCTTACTGGAAGATGAAAAAGCGGCTGCCAAACGCTTCGGCGGCACCATCGCGAAGTGGCAAGATCCCTTCGCTGATGGTCGTTGCATCCCTGGGGATGAGTGTACACTCCCACAAAATGTCTTTGAGAGCGCAAAAAAGATGAATGTAGATATGAATCTTTTAGCGCGCACATATATCATGCAAGCCATGGTCGGAAACTATGACTGGGCTGTGCGCGTTGGCGATGAAGATTCCTTTATGGGCCTTTGGAATACCGAGATGATCGAAGGCACTGGCGGCAAGAACGTGATCTTGGCGACGGATTTTGATTTAGCGACTATTGTGACCGGATCAACGGAACTGGTTGCTCAAGAAGAATTAGCCAACGGCCTTATTGCTCCAAAT
>JAGIAF010000411.1 GCA_017745015.1 Bdellovibrio sp.
CAGCAGCCTTGCTAGTTGCTCTTGATGGTGGCGCGGTGATGGGTCTTTCTGTTGCGGGTCTTGGTTTGATCGGTCTTGGCGCACTTTACATGGCGTTCAACGGTCAAGAGATCATGGGCACAATCCTTCACTCATTTGCAGTAGGTGCTTCATCTATCGCTCTATTCGCTCGTATCGGTGGTGGTATCTACACTAAAGCCGCTGACGTAGGTGCGGATATCGCGGGTAAAGTAATCGAGAACATTCCTGAAGACGATCCACGCAACCCTGGCGTTATCGCAGACAACGTTGGTGACAACGTAGGTGACGTTGCAGGTATGGGCGCTGACATCTACGAATCAATGGTTGCAGCAATCGTTTCTGCGACAGCAATCGCTTTGACAGTACCTGCAGAAGGTTTGTCTAAATTAATGGCTGAAGGTGCAGACGCAGCAGCAGCTCGTATGGCTGGTGTCACTCTTCCTCTTCTTCTTTCTGCATTGGGCATGATCATCTCTATCGTCGTGATCTTCTTGGCTCGCGCATTCAAAAACGGTAAACCAGCAACAGTTCTTCGTAACGCGTTGATCGTTCCACCGATTCTTTTGACTATCGCAGCTGCGATCTT
Source organism: Bdellovibrio sp. (assembly GCA_017745015.1). Taxonomy (GTDB): domain Bacteria; phylum Bdellovibrionota; class Bdellovibrionia; order Bdellovibrionales; family Bdellovibrionaceae; genus Bdellovibrio. The sequence continues at coordinate 608 of JAGIAF010000411.1, forward strand.
GATGCCAATGTTTGGTATCTCTCAATCAGTAACTGTTGCTTTGGCAGCAGGTGCTTTCGGTGGTGCATTGATCGGTTTGATCACTGAGTACTACACAGCAGCTCGTCCAATCCGTCTAGTTGCTGAGGCAGCTTTGACTGGTGCAGGTACTGGTGTGATCCGTGGTTTGGCAGTAGGTATGGAATCTACAGCGATTCCAATGTTGATCGTTGTTGCTGCAGCTTACATCGCTGACCATGCTTTGGGTCTTTACGGTATTGCTATCGCGGCAGTAGGTATGTTGGCTGGTACAGCAGTTGTTATGACTGTTGATGCTTACGGTCCTATCGCTGACAACGCCGGTGGTATCTCTGAAATGTCCGGTCTTGGTAAAAACGTTCGTGACATCACTGACGAACTAGATGCAGTTGGTAACACAACAGCAGCTATCGGTAAGGGTTTCGCGATCGGTTCTGCGATCTTGACAGTTCTTGCTCTATTCTCGGCATTCAACATGGAAGTAAATCACGTTCGTTTGAAAGCTGGTTTGCAAGCTATGTCTCTTGATTTGACGTCTTCAGGCGTTTTGATCGGTATTTTGATCGGTGCGATCCTTCCGTTCCTAGTTGGTTCAACAACTATGACTGCGGTAGGTAAAGCTGCTCAAAAAATCGTGGTTGAAATTGCTCGTCAATTCAAAGAAATCCCAGGTCTTCGTGAAGGTAAAGCTGAACCACAACCAGCTGCTATCGTAGACATCGCAACTCAAGCGGCATTGTTTGAGATGATCTTGCCAGGTATGATCGCTATCCTTGCTCCAGTAGCAGTTGGCTTCATCATGGGTCCACAAGCTCTTGCGGGTCTTCTTGCAGGTGGCTTGGCAGTTGGTGCGACATTGTCTCTCTACATGGCTAACGCCGGTGGCGCTTGGGACAACGCTAAGAAGTTCATCGAAAAAGGCGGTTTGCCAGGTCACCCTAAAGGTTCTGACGCTCACAAAGCGGCAGTTGTTGGTGACACTGTAGGTGACCCGTTCAAAGATACTTCGGGTCCTGGTATCGCGATTCTTATCAAAGTTATGTCTGTCGTATCTTTGTTAATCGCTCAGTTGATCGCAACTATTGGCTAATTTGTTTTAATCAAGTTAGTGAATTGAAAAGGGAGCTTTCGAGCTCCCTTTTTTTATTTGGCCGGCCCCGCCGAAGCTCCGCCAGGAGCGAAGGAGGGCGCCTGATTATAGAACGGTGTTGTTGACCACTCCATTCGACATTGTCTCAAGCTCTGCTGCAAATTTCCTGAAAATCGATAAGTCTGATTCTGGGTCACTGCGCAGTTGACCACTTCAATGGGATTATCCGCACACATCTTCATCGCCTCGGCACTTGTTATCGTTAATCCCGCGCGAGCGCGAACTGTTGAAAGGCATTCGGCATAAGTTGGAGTCTGTGCTGAAGAGTAAACCGAAAATAAAAGAATAAATGCAAAGAGGAGTTTCATAGAAACCTCCACAGGTAACCTGTTCAACTTCTATTCTAAGCGTCCCCTTGGAATTCAGAAAAGTATTTTTAAAACCTCTTGTGAGTTAGCTATTGTTAGAAATCTTTGTCTGTAGAGTCGCAATAAGTACAGTAATTGAAGAATAGACTCGCAAAAATCTTCCAATCCGTACCAGCTTCTTTAGAATAAAAAGAGTTTAGTCAAAAAAAAACGGGGCGGCAGGTTTGAAAAGTGAGTTCATAGCATCCATGGATCTTTTGCAGGAAGAAGCGCATACCCACGGCGATCTTTCCTTGAAGAAAGTCTTCGCACTTTTGGGTGAAGAAGGTCATGCCATGCTTATTTTGTTTTTATGTCTGCCTTATATTTTCCCGATCCCAGTTCCCGGGCTTTCGACAATTTCTGGC
>JAGIAF010000412.1 GCA_017745015.1 Bdellovibrio sp.
AATGAAAGCTCCGGCATGGCGATGGCAGTGCGAATTCCCGACAGTGAAAGCCCGTGGAACTTATATTTTTGATAACTCCAACTTTCTCCGGCTTGCACTGACACGAGAATCTCCTTGTTACATGCAGCGAGCAACGAGGTCGTGGCCGATCCAAGACACTGGAGCCTTCGGAGCCCAAGAGTCATGAAGCATCACGTAGCCGCAAGATTTGAACACCACTTCAGACAAAACTGCTGTGATCAAATTCTTCTGATCCTTATGTAAATCAAATAGATAGTCCGAAGACTTCAACATGTACTCCATCTGATCTTGACGAGTGTGTTGAGGCCATTGTTCGTACTTCGTGAATTCCAAAGTCAGAGGATTTGTGAGGTACTCATCCGTGAATGCTTTGATTTGTTCGAACGTCACGCCGTCTTTCAAAAGCTCTTGGCATTGCTTTAAAACTTGTTCGCCGTGTTTCTTATCTCCAGCGTCTTTTGCAATAGCTGCAACCAAAGGATAAAGTGATACTTCAACTCCTTGGAAGACGGAGCTTGAGTTCGTTAGGATCTCTGGGCAGTTGTAAACGCAGCAATGAACGCCTTGTTTTGCAAATGCTGTGGAGTAATCTTCCAAAGCCATTTTCGCCCAACCTTGGAAGTAGCAAGTGTAGGTTTGCCACTTGTAGTCATTTTTAATAAGGACTTCTGTTCCATGATAGCCGTAAGCCGTGTAGGAAACATGGCTTCCTTGGCTTTCCAACTTCTGGCGAAGAGGAGCTGAGATTTCCACCAAGTGGCGGAATGTTTCAGCTGTGACTTCTTTAAAGTTACGAAGACAGAACTGACCGATTTCAGAATCCATCAAAGTTTGAGAAGGGACGTGGCGATCGCCTGTGCCTTTGCAAACGCGATTCAAAATCGGCATAACGATTTTAGTACGCGGAACGCCACCGGCCATCAAGTGGGCAAACAAAACGTTGGCACCTGTTGGGATGTGTTTTTCTAGTTCTTTAATAAAAAGCTCTGTGTTCTTTTTGAAACGAGTTACACCAGCTTTTTCAGATTCATCGATAGCTTTCCAATCAAGCTTCGCTTGTTCCCATTCGCCCAATTTAATGCCGGCAAGTTGATCACATGGAGTTACGCCGTTGGATGCAGGCTCCATGTCAAAGCCGGCCTCAAGGGGCACGTTGATGAAAGGTTGTGGGATGTTGGCAGTTTCTTCGGCCGTGAGGGCGCGAAGAGATCCATCTTTTTCACGACGACCGACAGTTGCACGGACGATTGTCATGCCTGCGCGCTCTGCTTCTTCTACCAAGCCATTTGCATAGCCGCGGGAGAAAAGTTCGCCGAATAGCACAAGGACGTCGCCTTTTTTGTAGGCGCTCAAAGCTGGTTTCTCTTTTAGAGGGAAAAGTTGCGTCATAAATTATACCTCACGTTTAAGGGGACATAGTGGTCTGGGTGCGCGGGCTGGTCAAGTTTTGACTCTAGTTGGCTCACTGGGTAATGTGAACTGGAGGTGAAGTTAATGCGTGTAGTGAGTATGGTTCCGTCATGGACGGAAACGCTTTTAAAAGCTGGAGTGAATGTCGTCGGCCGCACTCGTTATTGTATCCATCCTCCGAAGATGATCACCAATATTCCCATTGTGGGCGGTACTAAAGATGTTGCCTGGGATTTAGTCACAGATCTTAAGCCTGACATCGTGCTCCTTGATGAAGAGGAAAACCCACTGGAAATGGCAGAGGAGTGTCCTTTACCCATGCTGACCACTCATGTGAGTTCTATTGAAACTTTGCAAAAAGAACTGGTAAAGCTCGGGGAGTATTTCGAGAATCCGACGTTGATGGAGCTGGCAGTGGATTGTCTCGACATCCTTGAAAAGCCCACACCAAAATTCAATCAGAATAAAATTCCGGGATTCATGGAGTGGGTGAAAATGCCCACTCAAGAGTACAACAAGGTTGTGTATCTGATCTGGAAAAAACCTTGGATGGCGGTGAGTAAAGAAACTTACATCGGTTCTGTTTTGAATAAACTCGGCATTCAAGTGGTAGAGTTCCCCGAAGGGGAGAAGTATCCCGTGATCGAACTCGAAGACCATCAGGATGCTCTATGCCTGTTCTCTTCCGAGCCCTATCCGTTCGCTAAAAAAATCTCGGACCTCAAAGCCCTCGGTGTGGAAGGCGCCATCGTCGATGGCGAGTGCTTCTCGTGGTTTGGCGTGCGCAGTATTGAATTCTTAAAGAGGAATTTATAGAGAAGTGGAAAAGATTGATTTTGGTTCTAGTATTTTTGCCCTTGTCATGTTTCGAAGTATTGGTTTGTTTCAGACAATTCAGAGTTTCACTGGCAAGTTGTTTTGGGCTCTGTTTGTTTTCCCTATGCTTTGTATAATCAAAGCAAAAGACCCATCTCAAACGGGGATCGCGTATGAATTAGACTTTGCAAGAAAAGTCCATGAGTTTGTGTGGGATTACTTGA
>JAGIAF010000413.1 GCA_017745015.1 Bdellovibrio sp.
TGTACATCGAGGGTTCTTCAGAGCCAGTGAAAGCTTGGACCTACTTCTTGAACTCTTTGAAGCTTCCAGTAAACGCAGCGGTTATTCCGGGCGGTGATTGGAAACGTTCAATCGAGGAGCAACCCGTTTTGACTTCGAAATTGACTGAAAAACAAAGCACGTACATTCAGAGATTGGGCCGTTCTTCAGGACGAGAAATTGTTCCCATTGATTTGACTTTGTATCGTGAGTTGATGAATCTTGAACTCATTGTTGATAAAGGCCGCAGACTAGCATTGTCGAAGCTGGGCCAAGAGGTATTTAAGCATCTTGCCTAATTCAGAGAAAATCTTCCGCATTGTATTGATTGAGCCCGAAATTCCGCAAAACACGGGGAATATCGGGCGCACTTGTGTAGCTACGAACTGCGAGTTGCACCTTGTGGGGAAGATGGGCTTTGAAATCAACGACACAAATCTCAAGCGCGCGGGGTTGGATTACTGGCCCCACTTGAGTTGGCATCGCCACGCTACCTTTGAAGACTGGTGGAAGTTGGTTGAAGATCCATCTCGCGCTTGGTTCTTTACGACAAAAACAAAACGCACTTATTTTGAACCGCAATATCAACCAGGTGATTGGTTGGTATTTGGTAAAGAAACGAAGGGTCTTGATCCAGATCTTCTCGCGAAGTTTCCTAATCAAACAGTGACGATCCCGATGTTGGGTGAAGGTGCACGCAGTTTGAATCTTGCAACGAGTGTTGCGATCGCCGCTTACGAAGGTGTTCGCCAACTTCGCTACTAAACTCTGCCGTTAACTATCAGTTTTGACTGTTCTTAATTCTTTGCTCACCGTAGACTATCTCGGCAAGGAGTTAAGGATGACCTCGAGCAATGCGCTAACTGCGCCCCCTGTTTGCAAATATCATAAAGCTAGCGAGTTTTTAAAAGCTCACTACGAATACCGAAAAAAATTGGATCCGGGTTTTTCCTATGAAGCTTGGTCGGTGGAGCTGGGTTATAAAAGTCGTTCTTTTTTAAAGATGCTCGCCTCGGGCCAACGCAATCTTACCGCAGAATTTATCGAAAATTTTGGTAAGAGCGTGCAGTTCACTGCGGAGGATGCTCATTATTTCACTTTGATCGTCTCTCATGAGCAAGCCGAAGGCGATTATGAAAAAGCCATTTACCTGGATAAGATTTTTGAGCATCGCGGTCGTCGTGAGGCTTTGAGTTTAGTGGATAACCAGGATGAATTTCTGCTCGACCATCACCTTCCTAAGATTTTGATCCTTTTGGGCTTCGAAGACATTCCAAAAACGACAGAATATTTGGCGCGCATTACGAACATGGACATCGACTTGATGGAAATGCGTCTGTTTAAGCTCGGAGCTATGGGGCTTGCGACCTGCAAGGACTATCAATGGCAAGCTGTCGAAGAATCTTTCCGCGTTCCCAATAAGTTCGGCAACCAAGCTCTTGAGAGTTATCACAATTCTTCATTAACAGATGCTATGGCGGCCCAAAAGATTGAAACTCGCTTGCGGCGTTTCCGCAGCCTGCTATTGCCTTTGGGTGAACAGGAATTCGAGGATTTACTCTCGGATGTTGAGAATTTGGTGGGAAAAAGTATCGCGAAGTATAACCACAAGAACCTGCAAAACCGTCGTCTTTATAAGATGAACATCAACTTGCATCCGGTAACGGAGCTTGTTCACGAAACTGAGAACGCAACTGGACTATCTCTCAATTTTGAGAACACCGAGAATTGACACAAGAACGTTTCATTTAAAGGAAGGCTTCAATGAAGAAGATTTTAGTAGGATTGTCTCTTGTGTCGGGTTTGGTCGGTTGTGCCAGTAAGGAAGTTACTCCGGATTATCGTTATCCAGCTGCGGATACATCAGGTGTGGGTGATATCGGTTCATCAACTGATGGAACTCAAATTCAGGGAAAATATAAATTGCCGATCACTCGTGACGGTCAAAAGAAAACGCGTTTGGCTTACAATGATTGGAGTGGTGAGTGGCCACATCCGGTGATTGTTGTAGGCAATGCGAAGTCAGGCAATACTACTATTCAAGGGTTTGCCTCCGCGCGTGATTTGACGACACCGCAGTCTTGTACAATTAAAAATGGCATTTATCATCCTTGGTCTCAGAATTCTCCGTCGCTGATTAATTATTATACTTTCATCTATCAAACAGAGTTCATCGCTCTTCAAGATATGACTTATGATAAAGTGAAAGTTCCAAAAGGTGCTCGCCTTGTTGATATGGTTCCTTCTTCAGAGGGTTGGGTTGGCATCACAGTGGTGATCGGTAAGAGCAAGCGCGAAATTGAATTGTTTGGTAACGACTTGTATGATCCGATGAAATTTAAGCAAGTTCTTCCGACGGACGATTTCTGGGAACAATGGCTGCATATGCAATGTTCCGAAATGGATAACGGTAAGC
>JAGIAF010000414.1 GCA_017745015.1 Bdellovibrio sp.
CTTTTGACTCTGGTGGTTTGATCAACAATCGATCTTTGTTCGATAATATGATGTTGCCTTTGTTGTATCATAAAACTTTGCCTCAAAATGAAGCCAAAGAGCGTGTTGAAGAAATGCTGGGGGCGTTTGATTTGATGAAATTTGCCAATGAAAGACCGGCCCATGTTCCAGGGCGTGTGCGTAAAACGGTTTGTTTGTTGCGCTCTGTGGTTATGCATCCGCAAATGTTGCTTTTAGATGATCCAAGCGTAGGTCTTGGCCAAGATAGCGTTTATGCCTTTGTTGATTATATTCATAAGTTACGTAAAGACGGGCATTTGAAGCATATTTTTATTAGTTCTTATGATGAAAAGTTTATGAATCTTTTGAACTACCAAATTGTTCATCTGGACGATGGGCAACTTTACTTCCAAGCTGTGGATCCAGAAAAGCGAGTTGTTCATCTATGATGAAAGTGAAGTTCAATAAATTTGAACGTGTAGCAGGTTTGTTTGTCGGTCTTGCGATCCTTGGCGTGATTGTGACGGGCATTAGTATCGCTATTAAACAGGGTTGGTTTGAGTCGAAGACTTTCTATACAACGACTTTTGAAAATGCCGATGGCATTCATCAAGGGACTGTTGTGCAGATGGCAGGTCTGCGTGCCGGTGCTGTTGAAGAAGTGGAGCTTCAAGCTGATAATCGAATCAGGGTTACGTTCTATGTCCTAGGTAAATTCCAAGACCGTGTTCGTGAAGATAGTACGGTGCAGTTGTCTCGCCCATTTATTATTGGCGAGAAAATTATGGATATCACCGTGGGGACGGAAGCGTCTCCCAAGCTTGCGAACAACAGTAAAATTCAATCGAATGAGGCTATGGATTTGATGACCATGATGAGTGGTAAGAATCTTAATGCGACTCTGAATAAAGTAGGTGGTTTACTGGAGAATATGCGCATGTTGATTGATGCCTTTGCGGATAAAAATCGTGCAGAGAGTCTTGTGCGTGTGATCGACCGCATGGATCCGTTGATGAAAAATATGAATGCTATGTCTTTGGAAGTGATCAAACTAACAAAGCAAGCCACTCATAATGATGGGGTTGAGAAGTTAGTTGGCAACTTGGCGACAACGACTCAAGAGATCAATCGTATTCTGCCGGAGCTTAATAAGGAAAACCCTAACTTGGCTCGGGACTTGGCAGGTATGACGCAGAACCTCGCAATGATGACGAAGGCTTTGGGGCCGGCAGTGAAAGAAGTGGAGCCAGAGCTCCCAGGTGCTAGTCGTCGTTTGCTTGAAACTCTGAATGAAACTGTGGTCGTTCTTAAGGCTATGCAGAAGAGTTTCTTCATGAAGAGCAATGTCAAAGAAGTTCAGGAAGAAGAAGCTACGCGCCGTTTGCCAGCAAGTCACAAATAGCTTGAATCCCCTTTTTGAAGCAATAAGATAAAGAGATGCTAGTTGGGCATCTCTTTCGTCATTTTATATTCTCTAAACGTGCAGGTGCATTGATTCGCCGTATTGCTATTTTATCCATTGGTGGTATTGCCGTCAGTGTGACTGCATTCTTGGTCGTGTTGTTTGTGATGAATGGCATGAATGCTAGCATTAAAAAACGTATCATTGGACTTGAGCCGCATCTGTATGTTTCGGTCCCAACAATTAAAAGTGCCCAGGCATTGGAAACTCATCCTGTTTATTCGCGTATCAAAGAGGATCCGACTAATCAGGCTTATATCTATGAGACTCAAGATGTTATTTTGAGAAGTCAGGATGGGCAGTTTAAAGGGGCCTTTGCGCGGGGTGTGACGCGAGAAAGTCTTGAACACTTTATTTCTCAACTGGCGAAATTGGATGCTGAAAAACCTCAATCTTCAGCCGGCGGGCCTCCGTCGTATACTTGGGACCCCCATGATGTCCCTGATGAGGGTGAAGTTGTTCTGGGAGTGGATCTGGCTCAGTCTCTTGGGGTGTTTGAAGGCGACTTCATTACCGTTGTGTCGCCAACAGGTCTGTTGTTGCCGCCGGGGGAGACTCCCAAGTTTGAGCGAGTTCGTATTAAGCGGATTGTGACGACAAGTTTAGCGGACGTAGATGCGCAAAATCTTTTCTATCAGCGCGGTAAAGCTCTAAAGCTTTTAGATAATGATGGTCTTCAGAAAATTGGCGTCGAAGTTTGGCTTGCCAGTGAAAATCGTATGAATAGCGTGAAAGAGGATCTGCAAAAGTTTTCAGATGTTCAGGTTGAAACTTGGATGGAGCGAAATGCAGCTTTGTTTTATGCGCTGAAGCTTGAAAAGCTCACGATCGGAATTTTTTTAGGATTAGCCGGAATGATCGCTGCAAGTTCAATTCTGACAGTTTTGGCATTGCTACTATCTCAAAAGCGTCGTGATATTGCGATTCTCCGTACCATTGGTCTCTCAGGGCAGCAAACTGTGCGTATG
>JAGIAF010000415.1 GCA_017745015.1 Bdellovibrio sp.
GTGATGCATATTCTCTCTTCTCAATCATTTGGCTTTGAATTGCAGATTGCATTGTGGCTTTGGTTTACGGTTTTATTTGCAAACCTCTCTGAGAGCTTGGCGGAAGGGCGTGGTAAGGCGCAAGCGGAGAGCTTACGTAAAACTCGAACGCATAGCATGGCGCGCCTCCTACGTGACGGTAAAGAGCTCGCTGTTGCGGCGACGGATCTTCGCAAAGGAGATGTGGTTGTCTGTGAAGCTGGCGATACAATTCCAGGGGACGGTGAAGTTACAGAGGGGATTGCGACAGTAGATGAGTCAGCAATCACTGGGGAATCTGCTCCCGTTATTCGCGAGAGTGGTGGGGATCGAAGTGCGGTTACCGGCGGCACTCGTGTTATTAGTGACCGCATTTTAGTTCGAATCACTGCGGATCCCGGCGAAAGTTTTTTAGATCGAATGATTTCTTTAGTGGAAGGGGCAAGTCGTCAGAAAACTCCCAATGAAATTGCCTTAGGTATTTTGCTTGTTGCACTGACTGTTGTCTTTCTGTTGGCGGTGGTCACTCTGAAATTCTTTGCTGAATTTTCAGCAAGAGCTGCACATCAGGATCTTTCTGGTGTGGTGACGGTGACTGTATTGATTGCTTTATTGGTTTGCCTTATTCCCACGACGATAGGTGGTTTGCTTAGTGCCATTGGAATCAGTGGCATGGATCGCCTGATTCGTAAAAATGTTATCGCCAAAAGTGGTCGTGCTGTCGAAGCGGCTGGGGATATTGATGTTCTGATGCTTGATAAAACGGGGACAATCACTTTGGGCAATCGGATGGCGAGTGAATTCTTGTCAATCCCAGGTGTTCTTGAGGAAACCCTGGCGGAGGCTTCGCAACTGGCGTCGCTAAGTGATGAGACTCCCGAAGGACGTTCGATCGTAGTGCTTGCGAAACATAAGTTTTCTTTGCGCGCGAAAACCTTGGATCCTCATGCCGCGGAGTTTGTTCCATTTACGGCGCAAACTAGAATGAGCGGCGTGAACGTAAAGGTCAATCAAGAGACTCGCGTCTTAAGAAAAGGTGCTGGCGATGCGATTCAAAAGCACGTCGAATCTTTGGGAGGGCATTATCCCGCGGCTGCAAAAGAAATTGTAGAAGCTGTTGCTCGTAAAGGGGGAACACCGTTGGTGGTTTCCGAAAATAATCATGTTCTTGGTGTGATCTATCTTAAAGATATTGTGAAAGGTGGGATCAAGGAGAGATTCGCGGAACTGCGTAAGATGGGAATTCGTACAGTTATGGTGACGGGGGATAATCCATTAACTGCTGCGGCAATCGCAGCTGAAGCCGGGGTTGACGACTACATAGCCCAAGCAACTCCTGAGACAAAGCTTGCACGCATTCGCGAGGAGCAGGGTAAAGGTCATCTCGTTGCAATGACGGGCGATGGAACGAACGATGCGCCCGCTTTGGCACAAGCAGACGTCGGAGTGGCGATGAATACGGGCACTCAAGCTGCAAGAGAAGCCGGTAATATGGTCGATTTAGATTCCAATCCAACGAAGCTTATTGAAATTGTCGAGACCGGAAAACAGCTGTTAATGACTCGCGGAGCATTAACTACATTTAGCGTAGCCAACGACGTTGCGAAATATTTTGCGATTATACCTGCGATGTTTGCGACATTGTATGCGACGCAAATGGCTCAAGGGCCTCTGGGGAAACTCAATATTATGGGGTTGCATTCTGCTCAAAGTGCGATTTTGAGTGCAGTTATATTTAATGCCTTGATCATTATCTTGTTGGTGCCGCTAGCGCTGCGAGGTGTGAAGTACAGCCCTCGGGGAGCGAATATTATTCTTCGTCAAAATATTTTATTCTATGGCTTAGGAGGCGTTGTGGCGCCTTTTGTTGGAATTAAAGTTATCGATTTAATTATTGTCACGCTGGGAGTTGTGTCATGAGAAACTGGATTATTGGCATCAGAGTATTTCTTGCTCTCAGTGTGTTAACAGGAATCCTTTATCCCATATTGATGACAGGTGTGGGACAATTACTGTTTCCTTATCAAGCGAGTGGATCACTAATGAAAAGTGAAGGGGCTGTCATTGGTTCTGAGCTTTTAGCGCAGAAATTTACTACGAAGAAATACTTCTGGCCTCGTCCGTCAATGAATGACTTTGTTGGGACCGCTTCTGTGGGAAGTAATATGTCTGTGGGAAATGATAGCCTTTTAAATACGGTTCATGAGCGCCAGAAGAACCGCAATACCCGAGATCTAATCTATGCTTCAGGTAGTGGTTTAGATCCTCATATAAGTCCTGAATCTGCGCAAGATCAGGTGGGGAGAATTGTCGGTGAGCGTAAATTGACGCCAGAGCAAAGGGACTTGGTATTGGCTTTGATTCGGGAATATACTGAGC
>JAGIAF010000416.1 GCA_017745015.1 Bdellovibrio sp.
CAACGAGCGCGGCTTTGTCATTGCGCGCGGCATGTTCTCGCCGGCGGAGATGGATCTGCTGACGCGGGCGATGGAGGAAGACCCGGCGGTGCGCGGAATTTATATTTATGATGCCCGCAGTAAAATGTTAGGCAATCACGTCACTAATTTTCCAGCAGTTCTGGGTAAGGGCGTCTACGAGATCAAAGTTGATGAAAAGTGTGTTTTCAAAGATGTCATCATGGGATCTAATAAGAGTGTCGTGAAGCTCAACTGCAATAACATAAAGAAAAAAGATGACTAAAATAAATAAACTGCCACTAGCCATTAAAATTCCGATCTTACTTGCCGGCTTTTTATCGTTGGTTCTTGTCTTCGTGACATTCTTCGAGAATGTGCCCGAAAGCGCCGGAGTCGTTCATCAATGTCAGTTGAAGTATACCGGCCCGGTGAAAGTGGGTAACGAGAATGTGTCGCTCTTGACCCATTTATTTAAAGACGCCGACGGCAGATACTCTATTGCAGGATTAGATAAAGATCGCTCTTCCTGGTTGATTGGTAAAATGGGATTTGCTGCGGATTTTAGTCCTTACTGGGAATTGAGATCACGCCAACAAAGCTCGTTGCGGTCGGCTGAAAAACATCGCTATGAGTTTGAAGCTTCATTCGGTGACTGGGCCTTTGTAAAAGATGAAAATGGCCGACGCATTCCTCTTCATGTGGCCAACGATAAGGTCGTTGAAAAAAACAGTTTAGGTTTGTGTACGGGGAACTGGCAGGGAGATGTTTCGGTTCGCCGCCTCAACAACAACCAAGTTGTCTTCTGGAATAGCAAAGGACAGGTTGGCTTTTATGATCTTAGCAAGTTGATGGATTTTATTCCTAAAGGTGTTTCGCGCTCTGCGGATTTGCTGATGGTGGTGGATCCAGGCAGCACATTGAGCGTGGGTGATTGCCGCAACCTTGCGGAGAACCGCCAAGCGCGAGTTCGTGCGGATGAGGGGTTGTTTGGATTTTCTTCTGGCACAAGTTCAACATTGAATTTGTATCAAGTAGCGAAAGACCAAATCAAACTGACGCCATTGCAACTTCCGGTGGCAAACGAACAGTTCTCTGACTTTGTATTGGGCGGTCCGAGCGTGTTTGGTGTCAAGGTTAGTGGATGGTTGGATCGCACAGAAACGTGGAAACTAACACGATTGGCGGACCTCATAGCTGATAAAAAAGAGAAGTCAGTTATGACTGCGAAGCCTCTGGAATTTAGAGACGACTACAGCCTTGATGGCAAAGCGGGTCAGTCAGGTTATTGGGTGGCAGAGCAGTATAAGAGTCGTTTCTTTTTTGATCGCTATTTGATTTCATTCGTGAACCAAGAAGGTACGAAGACAAGTTATGATGTGGATGATTCGGTGGTTAAGGCCGCTTTGGCTCAGAAATCGATTTGGTCTGTGCTGCCGGGGAATCGCCACTTGTTCGTGGGTGAGATGGGCGATTCCGCTCAGTATTCCGTCGTAGAGTGCGGAACCTCAGATGCTAAATAAAATCTTTTTGGATAAGTTCTGTCGTTGATTTAAAAGCGCGAAGCTCAGATGCCGCGGGCATTTGTGCTTGTGTGCGTGCGGGCTCTTCAGTCCAGTAAGTTTTAGTCTCAGACTTTGCTTTCATCAATGATTGAGCAAGATAGGTTAGTTGGGTTTTTGCGATTTCTAGATCTCGACGTAGACCTTGTTCAGAAAGAAGAGCTTTATTCCAAAGAGCATGAATACCTTGGATTTCCTTCTGAGCTTGCTCTAGATCGATCTCAGACTTCATCAGCTTTTCAGAGAGGGTCTTAAGGTCCTGTTGGGCCTTGAGAAGCTCACTGGAAGTGCTTTTTGTGTTCCTTGAAGATCCACGAAACTCTCGAGCGATTAGGGCCGCTTCGACTAGGCAAATCGCGATAAAAACGAACGTAATGGCTGTCATCATACTTTTCACCCTCGCATGACCCTCAGTATAAGGGGGAAGATATGTCGGATGAAATGCTAACGTGTAGAATCCTTGAAATCTAAGCCTAGGTACAGTTTAGAAAAACTTAAAATAATTCGATCTAACACCTGAAAGAATTTGAACTCTGCTTTTTTGGAGGAGTAATGAATTTAGCAGGACTACTTGGATTGATCGCTGCAGGATGTATTTCGGCTTACGCTATTTTAGATAGCGCAAAGAATCCAAAGATCTTCGCGGATCCTCACGGGATTATGCTGGTTATCGGTGGTACGATCACCGTTGCCTTGATGAGCTTTAACTTTAAGAGTCTATGGAGCGCCGTAAAAATCATTGCTCGTAAGTATTTCGGTCGCGAAAGAGCGATCAACTACAACGAGACGATTGAGAAAATCGTGACGCTTTCAGAAGCTTACCG
>JAGIAF010000417.1 GCA_017745015.1 Bdellovibrio sp.
ATCCTTTGACACTATGGTAACTCAAATTCTTACAAAACTATTCGGTACGAAGCACGATCGTGAAATGAAGAAGATCCAACCAATCGTGGATCAAATTAATTCTTTGGAGCCTCAAATGAAGGCTCTCACGGACGAACAATTAAAAGCAAAAACGCCAGAGTTCCAAGAGCGTCTTAAGAAAGGCGAAACGGTCAATGACATTTTGCCAGAGGCCTTTGCGGTTTGCCGTGAAGCTTCGATGCGTGTTTTGGGAATGCGCCATTACGACGTACAGCTAATTGGTGGCTACGTTCTGAATCGCGGTAATATCGCAGAGATGAGAACCGGTGAAGGTAAGACCCTTGTGGCAACTTTGCCAGTTTACTTGAATGCACTTACTGGTCGCGGTGTTCACGTTGTTACAGTGAATGACTACCTAGTTCGTCGTGACGCCGAACACATGGGTCGTTTGTATGGCTGGTTGGGACTTACAACTGGCATCATCGTTCACGGTTTGAACGATCAACAACGTAAAGAGATGTACGCTTGTGACATCACATACTGCACGAACAACGAGCTTGGTTTCGACTACCTTCGTGACAACATGAAATTCGATTTGAATGATTACGTTCAACGCGGTCACTATTATGCGATCGTGGATGAGTGTGACTCCATCTTAGTTGACGAAGCTCGTACGCCATTGATTATCTCTGGTCCTGCAGAAGCTTCTACTGAAAAATACCAAGTAGTTAACTCGATCATTCCTCATTTGGTTCGCGATGTTCACTTCACAATGGAAGAGAAATCTAAAACCGCGTCATTAACTGAAGAAGGTAATGCGAAAGTTGAAGAGCTTTTGGGCGTGGGCAATCTTTACGATCCACAAAACATCGAGCTTCTTCACCACGTTTACCAAGGTTTGAAAGCTCACTACTTGTACCGTCTTGATGTTGAATACATGATCAAAGATGGCGAAATCGTGATCGTCGATGAATTTACGGGTCGTTTGATGCCGGGTCGTCGTTGGTCAGATGGTCTTCACCAAGCTATCGAAGCTAAAGAAGGCGTTGAAGTTAAATCTGAAAACCAAACTTTGGCGACAATTACATTCCAAAACTATTTCCGTATGTACGAAAAACTTTCGGGCATGACGGGTACTGCAGACACTGAAGCGGTTGAGTTCAAAAAGATCTACAACCTTGAAGTGAACGTGATTCCGACAAATAAACCTATCAGACGTAACGACGAAGAAGATGTGGTTTATAAGTCCGAAAAAGCGAAGTTCAAAGCGATTACTGCCGATATCAAAGAAAGAAGCACCAAAGGTCAGCCTATCCTGGTGGGTACCGCTTCTATCGAAAAATCTGAAGCTTTGAGCCGTTTCCTTCGTAATGAAGGTATTAAGCACGAAGTTTTGAATGCGAAACACCACGAACGCGAAGCGGAAATCATCGCTCAAGCGGGTCGTAAAGGTTCCGTAACGATCGCTACCAACATGGCCGGTCGTGGTACCGACATTATGTTGGGTGGTAATGCTGAGATGATGGCAAAAGCAGCTATCGGTAATGATGAATCTCCGGAGTACCAAGAAGCTCTTGCGAAAGTTAAAGGCCAAGTTGAAAAAGAACGCGCAGAAGTGCGTGAGCTGGGTGGTCTTTACATCATCGGTACTGAAAGACATGAATCTCGTCGTATCGACAATCAGCTGCGCGGTCGTTCAGGTCGTCAAGGTGATCCAGGTGAATCTCGCTTCTATCTTTCTTTGGAAGATAATTTGATGAGAATCTTCAATGGTGAACGTATCCAAAAGATCATGGAAATGTTGAATATCCCTGAGGACGAACCAATCACAGCGAAAATGGTTACGAACGCGGTAGAAGGAGCTCAACGTAAAGTTGAAGGTCACCAGTTCGATATCCGTAAGAACTTGATGGACTACGATACAGTAATGAACAACCAACGTAACGCGATCTATACAATGCGCCGTAACCTTCTTGAAGGCAAAGACGTGGAACGTTCAGTTCTTGATATGTTGGGTGATGTTGTATCGACAATTCTTGATACATACGTTCCAGAAGCAGGTCGTCGTGAAGATTGGAATCTTGAAGGTTTGAACAATGCTTTGGGACAAACTTTCGGCTTCAAGTTGGATCTTGAAAACATGACAGTGAACTCTGAAACGATCATCGATCACGTGAGAAATGGCGTGAAAGAAGTTTACGATCGTCAGAAGAATTCAATGGGCCCATTCTTTGAACAAGTTCAGAAGATGATCATGCTTCAAAGTATCGACCATCACTGGAAAATGCACTTGAACGTGATCGATAAGTTGAAAGAAGGTATCGGCCTTCGCGGTTATGCTCAAAAAGATCCTTTGATTGAGTATAAAAAAGAAGCT
>JAGIAF010000418.1 GCA_017745015.1 Bdellovibrio sp.
ACAGTGTGGAGCCTGTGCGCGAGCTTTTTAAAGATGAAGTTCGTGCTTTGGGCGCACAGCTGGGATTGCCTCACGCCATGTTGTGGCGCCATCCTTTTCCTGGTCCGGGATTGGCAATTCGAGTCTTGGGTGAAGTTACTGAGGAAAAGCTGCGAATTCTTAAGGACTGTGACGATGTTTATATCTCGGAACTTCGTAAGCACGGTCTTTATGAAAAAATCTGGCAGGCTTTCTGTGTGTTGTTGCCAGTGAAAACTGTTGGTGTGCAAGGTGATTCTCGTACTTATGATCACGTTTTGGCATTGCGCGCAGTGACTTCCAGTGATGGCATGACGGCGGATTGGTATCCTTTTGAATTCCAATTCTTACGTGACGTTTCAAATCTTATCACCAACAAAGTTAAAGGCGTGAATCGCGTGGTGTATGACATCACCAGTAAGCCCCCGGGCACCATCGAGTGGGAATAGTTCCCGCTCGGTGGTGTTATGATTTAGAACAAGGTATCTTTTCCGAATAAAAAGAAGCAGGTAGCGTGGAGGAATCTTCTTCGAAGGAGATTCCTATGTTCAAGTCTTGGAAATGGTTCGGTGTCGGAATTCTTGCAGTGGCGATTTCTGCTGTCGCTGCAGAACAAATTCTTTATCAAACTTCGGGACTGTCGAAGTTTATTCTTAAGACAGACAAAGATAATCTTCGCATCGTCGATCGCACGATTCAGGATTATCATGTCCTGCGCGGTTCAGGGGATCAATTCGATACAATCTATCTGGTCGACAGTCAGCTTAATCGTCGTTACTCCTTGGATGTTGATGGTGTTTTCGGAAATTTGAAATGGTCTGTTCGCACCGGTGATAAGTTGCAATACCCGCTTTGGAATAAAGCCGAAGTGGCGACTTTGATTGATGTGGATGAAAACTACAATCTTGTCGTGACAGGTCTTGAACAGTGCTGTGGCGCTATGACCGGCTATCGCATCTATGATGTGACTAATGGAAATCTGATTCTTTCATTTAATTCTTTTTCGCAGAATCCCGTCGTGACTCATCCCTTTGTTGTCGAGGTGCCAAACTCCGCTTTGGCACCTCGTTTTCTTGGCGTGGTGAGTGCTGATAGTACGCGCGATCAGGATTTTCAAACAGCCACGGAAGGAATGGTGCAAACAGTTCTTGTGAAGTTTGGAAGTAAAACGCAATTCTATCAACGTCTGCAAATCGATATGAAAGTTGCCGACGGCTTTGCTCCCAGTGTGATGTCAGTCATATTGGAGAAGAATCCCGCGATTCCTGATTCTGATAAAATTGAGATCATCGATGATGTGGCGACGCTTTGGAATGTCGACGGAAGTACCGATCCGAAGGTGATTCAAGGTGTCCAGCTTAAAATTGTGCTCAATGGCGGGGAAGATGATAAGGCCGTGATAATTCCCGTGATTCAGGATCGCTTGAGCCTCGAACAGGCGACTATTCCTGAGGGAGTGAACTTGAGGGCTTTACCACTCTAAGATTGTCCTTTAGAATATTACGATGTTAATTAATGTGACTCCGCTTCGTAAATATCGTGATTTTCGCCTTCTGTTTTTCGGTCAAATGATTTCGCTTTTGGGGAGTATGGTTACTTACGTTGCCATTCCCTATCAAATCTATGAGCTCACTAAAGACAACTGGCTGGTGGGAATGTTGGGCTTGGCGCAACTTCTTCCGGTTCTTATTTTTGGAATTCTGGGTGGCACTTATGCGGATCGCCTCGATCGTCGGAAACTTTTGTTGAGTTCGGAAATTATTCTTACGGCATTGATTGCTGGTCTTGCAATCAATGCCTCTTTGGAAAAGCCTTCGATTCCATTGATTTTTATTTTAGTTGCAATCTTCCAGTCAGTCCTTGGTTTTCATCGTCCCGCAATGGAAGCAATGACTCAGAAAATTGTCGATGCGGAAGATTATCCCGCCATCGGGGCTCTGGGAAGTTTCCGCTGGTCAGCGGGAGCAATCATTGGCCCGGCACTGGGTGGCATGTTGATCGCGAAATTCGGAGTGAAGGGCGCATATCTCTTTGATGTGATCAGTTTCGCAGCGGCATTCATTGCGTTGTTCATGATGAGCAAAATGCCTCCTCCGGAAAAACGTGAGGCGTCTCCGCTGGAAGATGCCAAGGCGGGTTTGACATATGCTCTCTCAAAACCCGAGTTGGTGGGAACGTACTTGATCGATATCGTCGCCATGGTCTTTGCATTCCCAGTGGCTCTTTTTCCGGCGATGTCACAAAATTGGGGTGGTGCTTCGGCAGCAGGAATGTTGTTTTCTGCGATGGCGGTGGGATCGTTGGTGATGACTTTGCTCAGTGGATGGACTGGAAACGTTCGCC
>JAGIAF010000419.1 GCA_017745015.1 Bdellovibrio sp.
TTGGTTAAGTTGGTGAAGTAATATGGCTACAGTAAATGTACTAAACTGGAAAAAAGAAAAAGTAGGATCTGTTGATCTTGCAGCTGATGTTTTCGAAACTCCTGTTAAAAAGGAAGTTTTGCACACTGTAGTTCAATGGCAATTGGCTAGCCGTCGCCAAGGTACTCACATGACTAAAACAAAAGGTCTAGTGAGTGGTGGTGGTAAGAAGCCATTTAAACAAAAAGGTACTGGCGGAGCTCGTCAAGGTTCTAGCCGTTCTATCTTGATGCCTGGTGGTGGTACTGCTTTCGGTCCTCAACCACGCAGCTACGCGTTCGTACTTCCTAAAAAAGTTCGTCGCTTAGGTTTGAGCATGGCTCTTTCTCACCTTCAAAAAGAAGGCAAGTTGTTCGTAGTAGACAGCATGCAGTCTGAAGGTAAAGCAGCTGAATTGAGCAAGCGTTTGAAGGCGTTTGGCTTGAAAAAAGCAGTTTTGATCGATGCTAATGTTGACGACAAATTCAACCGCGCTTCAAAAAATCTTCCAACATTCAAATACTTCGCAGTTGAAGGTTTGAACGTGTTTGATCTTTTGAAATACGATGCTGCAGTTATCACTAAAGAATCTGTAGCGAAAATCGTTGATCGTTGCTCTATGGAGAAAGCGTAAGATGAAACAAGTAATTAAATCTCCACTTATCACGGAGAAAAATACATACCACAACGCAGCTGGCGTTTACGTTTTCGAAGTAGACTTGAAGTCTTCTAAGACAGAAGTAAAAGCAGCAGTAGAAAAGAACTTCAAAGTTAAAGTAGACAGCGTAAGAACTAGCGTTTGCCGCGGTCACTCTAAAAACACGAAGTTTGGTGCAACAAAGGTCCCTTACTGGAAAAAAGCTTACGTTAAGCTTGTTGAAGGTGAGAAGATCGCTCTATTTGAGGGAGTATAGAGATGGGTATCAAAGCATTTGCCCCGCGCTCTCATGGTCGCAGAGGAATGACTGGTTTCGATTTCAAAGAAATCACAAAGACAACTCCAGAGAAGTCTTTGCTAGCGCCTCTTAAAAAACAAGCAGCTCGTAACAATCACGGTCAAATTACGATTCGTCACCAAGGTGGCGGTCATAAACGTACATACCGTTTGGTTGATTTCAAACGTATGAAACTAGAAGTGCCAGCAACTGTTGCAGCGATCGAGTACGATCCGAACAGAACTTGCCGTATCGCGCTTCTTCACTATGTTGACGGTCAGAAAGCATACATCATCGCGCCAGTTGGCTTGAATGTAGGCGACACTGTACTTTCTTCAGACAAAGCCGACATCAAACCAGGCAACTCTTTGTCACTTTCAGCTATCCCTGTTGGTACTGTGATTCACAATATCGAATTGCGTCCGGGCAAGGGTGGTCAAATTTGCAGAGGTGCAGGTGCGAGCGCGACTTTGGCTGGTAAAGGTGATATGTACTGCCAAGTACGTATGCCATCGGGTGAATTGAAACAAGTTCTTTCAGTTTGCCGTGCATCTATCGGTCAGGTTGGAAACACTGACAACGAAAACATCAACCTTGGTAAAGCAGGTCGTTCTCGTTGGAGAGGTATCCGTCCTTCGGTTCGTGGTATGCACATGAATCCAGTCGACCATCCATTGGGTGGTGGTGAAGGCGTAGGTAAGGGTCATCATCCTGTAACTCCATGGGGTCAACCATGTAAAGGTTACAAGACGAGACATAATAAGAGAACTGACTCTTCAATCATCAAGAGACGTAAGTAGGAGTAGACAGTGGCACGTTCAATTAAAAAAGGTCCATTCGTTGATTTGTCTGTACAAAAGAAAATTGATAATGCGATCCAAAAAAACGACAAAAAAGTTATCAAAACTTGGTCTCGTCGCTCAACAATTCTTCCAGAAACTATCGGACTTACGTTCGCAGTTCACAATGGCAGAAAGTTTGTTCCAGTGTACATCACTGAGAACATGATTGGTCACAAACTCGGTGAGTTTGCTCCAACAAGAACTTTCCAAGGCCATGCTGAGAAGAAAGCTGCAGCTCCAGCTGCTGCGAAGAAGTAGTAGGTAGAGGTTTATAATGGAAGTTAAAGCTAGTCTAAAATACGCAAGAGTAGGTGCTCAAAAAGCAAGACTTGTTGCAGACCTTGTTCGCGGTAAAGACGTGAATGAAGCTGTTAAAACTCTTACTTTCTTGAACAAAAAAACTGCAGGTATGGTTAAGAAATTGATCGAATCTGCTGTAGCTAACGCTGAATACAAAAAAGTTATGGATGTAGATAACTTGGTTGTTAAAGCCATCTGGGTTGATCAAGGTCCGGTTCTTAAAAGATTCCGTCCACGCGCTCAAGGCCGTGCTTTCGG
>JAGIAF010000041.1 GCA_017745015.1 Bdellovibrio sp.
ATAATATGGTCTAGAAGAATCCCCCAATTTGTCGCCAATACATGAGTTTATACAATTCGTCGCTGGAACTTCCTGACAAGAAGTTGCTCCCCCTGAGTCATCTTTACCACCGCTGCCAAATACGTTTCCTTGTGGGCCTTGACCTCCGCACGCTCCATTTGCACATAAATACATATGGTAAGCTGGGCCGACCTCCCATAGCCAACCGTGAAGTGGTCGCGTACATATCGCATATAACCCACTCGGGTCAATAGAGTTAGCTGGATCTTGAGACAAGTACCCAAATAGGTTTTCATCGCCCCCACCAAACAAAATCGGATCCTTACTCGTCCAACGACCCACCTCAGGATCATAATCCCGCGCACCGAATCTCACCAAGCCAGTTTGATTATCGTACAAACCACCAGCAAAACCAAATGGCAAATATCCAGGATTAGTATCCTCAGTCACACGACCGAATTCATCGTGATCCATTCTTTGCGTGATTGTTCCGTCTGATTGTTTCACCACTAAACGCGGTGATCCCAAATGGTCTGAGATGATTCTGTATTTCACCCCACTGGCGATCATATAATCTGGGATGTTGCCCTTTGAGCCATAGATAAATCTCTTAGTAATTGCACCCGCAGAGTTCAACTCGGCCGCGATACGATATTGATCCATATAGACCCAACGTTTTTGCACAACTCCGTTGACCTTTTTGCCGATTCTGCGATTAAGACCGTCAATCTCGTAAGTGATTGTTGTCGTTCCACCTGGCAATATCACCTTCGTCAAATTGCCGAAAACATCATAAGTATATTGAGTTGTCTGACTTGTCGTGGAGTTCGTTTTAGTCAGCAAGTCTCCATTCGCATTATACGTGAAAGATAAGGTGTTGTACGTCAGCAGACGATCTTGGTTATCGTAGGTGGCTGTCGTCGTTTGAGTCCCACATTGCCCGAGTTGCGATTGCTGTTAGAGTCATAGCCATAATTAGAATCTACAACGGAGTTCTTAGTCACTTGTTGCAAACGACCTGAAGAATCGAAGCCATAGATGAAATCATTGGTTATACTATTCATAGTCTGAGTTTTGCCACTGACTCGACCAGAACCATCGCGAGTTAACACCAGATCATAAATTGTAGCAGTGCCACGTTTTGCCGTATAGCCAGTCACTTCTCCATAGGTATTGTAAGTATAAGTGTCTGTGAAGCCCGTTGTTCCCGTTCCCATGGTAGTGCCAGTCAACTGACCGCTTGGAACATTGTAAGTTAGAACAACGTCCCCGGCTTTGCGGAGATCTTCGTCATCATTGTATAAGTATGTGATTGAAGATGTCGTAGAACCAGATCCTCCACTAGTGACGACGTCAGATTCAAAGTGCAAGTTCGTACCGTAAGTGGAGCTATAAGAACCCACAGAAGTGCCATTGACATATGTATAATAGTTCGCTGGCGTTCTTCCCACGTAGCCGATGTTCATGCTGATATTTGCTGGCGTTGTGATGGAATTCGGCAACTGAGTTGTAGAATCCATGTATTGAACAAAGTTCCCAGCGGTCGTGTCGTAACTTTCCAACACTCCAGTTGTCGCGTTGTAATTGTAGTTAATGTATTCGCCACTTGGACGAATCACACTGATCAACTGTTTATCAAGATTATATGTGTATGTCGTATTAACGGTCGAAACTCCAGACAACGTGGGAGGTTCATAGCTCCCCACCAATCCATGAGCATTCATCCCAAAGCTATGCAGCGGACGACTTGGCGGCGTCACTCCCGTTATATTGCCGACAGCATCGTAAGCAAATCCGATAACTCGACTGTCAGGAAGAACTTTGGAAACAAGTCTGTTCGCTGAATTGTAAGTATAACCCGTCACCTGAGAAAGAGGATCCGTGACACTTTGAAGAAGACCCAATGAGTTGTATGCAAGGGCCGTCGTTCTTGTTCCTTGCACAATAGATGTCAGATTCTCGTTGGTATAGCCCAGTGTCGTTTGATTTAATGAACCTGTTTTAAATGAAACAGGTCGTTCATAAGTGTCAATACCGACCTCACGAGTTTTGCCCATATAGGTCGTCGATGTGAACTTCTTCGTTGTCGGATCAAAGACAGTGGTGACCGAAGTGTTCGCACCCGAAAGCTGCTGAGTTCTGCTCATGGCGCTGATTGAAAACGGATCATTGGGATCCGCGAGAGTTACAGAGTCTGAGGAATCAATCGAACGCGCACCAGCGCCATAAGGACTGATTGTCATGTTCGATGGAGATGTCGTCATATTGCCGTAACGTTGATCGAAGCTTGCCGTCAAAGTCGTCGATGTGCCAAAACTTGAATCTGAACGCGAATACCCAGTTGAGTTGGGAGAATAGCTTACACTCGAACTATCCCCTGCCGGAGAAACCTCCGTACGAGAAACAGATCCATCTGTACCCATCGTCGTTTGCAGAGTACTAGTTCTTGCCATTCCCGTAGTAATTGAAAAATCATAGGTCACGGAATTGTTGATATTCTTTACTAGCTCAAAGAAATATCCACCAGAGTGGGTGTCCTTCGTCAATAATCCGTCAGCAGTATATTCGAATGTTGACACTTCCCCATTCGGTTTTTGAAACGTGTACATCAGTCCACCAGTGCCGTAATACGTAAACGAATACGCTTCACTGTTTGGATTTGTGATTGATGCAAGATAGCCGTTGCTATCAATGCCCACTGTTGTCACTTGGCCGTTAGGAGCCGTGATCGAAGTTAATACTCCACTGCTGTTTCTGTTGAATGTTGTCGTTTTTGCGAACGGTTCGTTGATTGAACTTAGTCGGCCAGAGCTATCATAGTTGAATGCAAACTTGTTAGTGCCAAGAAGCCCCATTTTCGTGAAAAGATGATTTCCATTTGCATCGAAGATATAAACTTCAGAGCCATCTTCGGACGCGATGTAGAGTTGAGATGTACCATAAGCTTTGGCTTCAAGATTTCGATAGGAGCCATCTGCGGAGTACACTCGTTTTGCGAGAACGTCGTAGTGCATGAGGTTTGATGGGAGCCAACCGCCGAGGCCGAGTTTTTTGGCATTCCAATGGCTCAGTAACACATCATATGTAAATGGATAAGTTCCTGTGGGAGAAGTTTCCTTAACAGTTACGGCAAAAGCAGCAGAGTCAGCTGGTTGAGTTCCTGCGGCATTTAGTCCATTCCATACGTATATGTAGCTTTGGTATGAAAGGGTATTTCCAAATGTAGCAGAATCTATAAGTGTCCCAGATCTTCTGTTCTCAATAGCAAAGCCTGTGATGTATTCGCGTGGGGTGGCACTTGAAAGTGGCATGACAACTTTAAAATCAATACTACGTCCCGCTTGATATGCAGAACTGTACTGCATTGAGAAATTAGTACCCGCTATAGAAACAATTTCTCCAAGCACCTGAGATTCAACATTTACAATGGACCCACTACGTTGCGCGCTGCCTGGCGGGCCGCCTTGGCTTACGTTGCAACATTGGCCTTGGCATGGAGGACCGCCGCCACCAGAACCAGCTCCTCCTCCTGATCCGGGAGGACCGCCAGGAGGCCCTTCTAGTGGAGGAGTACCTGGACAATCTATAATTTCTTTAAAATATAATGGCGACAACTCTCCTGTTTCGCAAACGATGCCTATACATTCAAATCTGCGAGCATTCATCCCCGACCGATGCGACTTTACTATTACTTCGCTGTACCCTCCGGGATGACATTCGGGAGCTAGATCGGCACAAAACTCATAAACACTCTTTATATCTTCTGCATTGAGTTGTTCGCAACTGTCCGACGCTCGTGCAACAGAGAGAACACTCAATAAAGAAATCAATATAATACTAATTCGCACAAGGACCTCTTCTCGATGGATTTAGATCCCTATTGTTCGAGAAAAGTTTAAAAAGAGTAAAGTGAAGAAATAAACAAACTATTATATATTTATTAACGACGAAATTTCTATCCGAAAGGCCAAACGTCGTCAGTACTTAAATTGGATTCAAAAACAAAAGGTGAGGAGTCAATCCATTTCACAGGATCACTATCTACGTACCCATACAAATTCGAGTCACCGCCATCAAAAAGGATTGGGTCTTCAGAAGTCCAACCGACCATATT
Organism: Bdellovibrio sp.; assembly: GCA_017745015.1. Lineage (GTDB taxonomy): Bacteria > Bdellovibrionota > Bdellovibrionia > Bdellovibrionales > Bdellovibrionaceae > Bdellovibrio. The sequence goes on from JAGIAF010000041.1 coordinate 4,115, forward strand.
CGTCATGATTCCTTCGTGCACATCGCGCAGGAAGTGGAGAGCCGCATGGCTCGGGAACTGAACTATGCCGAAATCTGCGCCTAAACTTTTACCGATGGTAACAAGTTCTCCTCAACGCAGACTTCGGCAACACAAAATCTCACAACAGCGATGACAACATTCAAACTTTATTGATTTCTTTGGCACGATCCAGCACGATGTTTTGAGAAACCGCATAATCCTGCATTTACCGGCGGTGAATATCCTACAAGTTAATAGCAAGTAGCTTTTTAGATACTTCGATCGATTTATTTCTATTCGATGGAAGACCTAAATCTTCCGTTACAACCGAGTCCAAATATTTGACGAGTTTATCTAGAGTTGTTCCGTTATACAGCATTCCGACAATCCTCAAAGCGTATTGATCGTATTCTGCCTTGGCTTTTGCATTAGCTTTGATTCCGATTGGATCCCAGTCGTTCATCAAAATATTTTTGACTTCATCGTTGGCTTTCATAAATCCCCACTCTATGGCGTTCCGCCATTCCTCGGAATGATCCTGCCCCCGAAGGAATCACCGTAATTACTTGACCGTTCGGATTAAGAATTACCTGCCCACCAGGACCACTGTATATTACACCACCACCAGGATTTGGCGCAACCGAGGTCGGGCTATAACGGTATTCAGAATTACTCGTGGGCTCATACTTCCGCCGTCCGCTCGTGATATGGCACTATTAATTCCATGTCGTGTGTAACCGCTTATAGGACAGCTTCTAAGACTCCCTTCCTTTTTTTTGTATCGCTATTAAATTTTAGAGCCTTTGCAACCTTAAAAATAAGATAACAATCTAACACCAGCCTGAACTGCAACTGCCAAGCTTGCTAAAACAATGATTACTGAAAACACTCGTCCCAAAGTGAAGGACTTCCGCCATAAGAAAACTGCACCGAGAATCGACAGGATTTCGAAAGAAACCGAATATATCAGGATAGCTTTATATTCCTCGGCACTAGCAAACCCAAATATACTACCGACAACTAAGCAAATTATTGTGACAATCCAAATTAAATATTTCATATATACCATATTTTATTTAATCTTACATTCAATGCCTCTATTTACCACCTGAAATTTCATTGAATTTTCGTTGGCTGTACCCACGACATGTTTCACCACCTGGTCCGTATGTACCGGTTGTTCCAACTTCGGAGTTTAACTTTTTAATCCAGTATTTATCCTGTGCTGGAGACAATTTCTTGTATTTTATCTTTATACCACCCAAATCCACGTCTGGATAAACATGTCCTTGTAGCGGACGCTTCCAATCGAAGTCGTATGCAAAACTGTAAGACTCATATTTTCCATTTGGATCGCCAACATTTATACTTTGATGTCCTGCTGGCTCAGGTCCACTAGAACCCTCGATCCAAACATCTGTTCCTTTGGGATCAACAAAATTTATTGGATCATTAAATGTATAACCATACAAATTCGCATCTCCCCCACTAAAACGAATTGGATCTTTAGATGTCCAGCGGCCTGTCTCTGGATCGTAATCTCTTGCTCCAAATCGCACGAGCGAAGTTTGGTTGTCATACACTCCACCAGCGAATCCAAATGGTAGATAGCCAGGATTTGTATCTTCCGTCACTCGACCATATTCGTCGTGATTCATTCTCTGCATGATAGTGCCATCAGACTGCTTAACCACAAGTCTTGGTGATCCAAGATTGTCGGAAATGATTCGATATTTCACGCCACTCGCAATCATATAGTCTGGAACATTCGCTTTTGATCCATAGATAAAGCGCTTCGTAATTGCACCAGAGGAATTCAGCTCAGCGGCAATACGGTATTGATCCATGTAGACCCAACGCTTTTGAACTGTACCGTTAACTTTCTTAGCAATACGGCGATTCAATCCATCGATATCATAAGTGATCGTCGTCGACGGGGGAATAAATACCTGACGAAGATTTCCGAAAACATCATACGTATAAGTTGTTGTTTGCGAAGTCGTACTGTTCGTTTTTGAAGTCAACTCTCCATTCGCATTGTATGTGAATGAAAGAGTATTAAACGTAAGCATGCGATCTTGATTGTCATAAGTTGCCGTCGTTGCTTGCGACCCGATAACGCCACCGTTACGATTGCTATTACTGTCATAAGAGTACGTAGCCACGGTCGCTGAATTCTTATCCGTTTGAGTCAAGCGGCCCGTCGTATCAAATGTATAGACAAATGCATCCGTGAGTGAGTTCATCGTTTGAGTCTTGCCATTAACTCTTCCCAAAGCGTCTCGAGTTAGAGTCAGATCGTATAGGACTGTTGTTCCACGTTTTGCTTGATAGCCAGTTACCTCACCATAAGTGTTGTACGTATACGTATCGGTAAAACCTGTCGCCCCAGATCCCATCGTGGTACCGGTCATATAACCATTTGGAACATGGTACGAGATATTCACGTCACCGGCTTTACTCAGTTCGTGGTCGTTATTGTAGAGGTAGTTAATGGTGGATGTTGATGTTCCAGAGCCAGTAACCGTGTCATTTGAAATTTTTAGAACTTGATATTGGGTAGTGTAACCACCGATATTTGCTCCAGCACTGGAGTAGTTTTGAGTTTGAGATACTGCTCCATCTGCATAGGTAATATATGTACTTCGTCCATCCGGCAAAATGACCTGAAGAGGATATCCCGTACTAGCATCCATAACTTGAATATAGGTTCCATCTGGAGTTGTAAACTCAGTAAGAAATCCGGTACTTGAGTCATAATTGAATGAAATCGAACTGCCGTCTGGTCGAGTTACACCTGTTAATTGCTTATCATTGTTATACGTATAAGTCGTATTTACGACACTTACCCCAGACAAAGTCGGCGGCTGGTAGCTAGATAAGAGCTCTGAAGAGTTGTAGGCGTAGATGTGCATTGGTCGCGATGGTGGAGTTACACTCGTCAACGCACCATTGGAATTATACCCATATGCAATAGTACGACTGTCTGGCAATACAACGGATGTTACTCTACCTGCCAAGTCGTAAAGATAACCAGTGGTCTGAGACAAAGGATTCGTTACTGTAGAAATTCTATCCGCGGTGTCATAACCAAGGGTAGTTGTTCGAGTACCTTGCGTAATCGAAGTTACCTTTTCATTAGTATAGTTGATTGAAGTTGTATTAAGACTTCCCGTTTTAATGCTAGTTGGTCGATCATAAGAATCGACTATAACTTCATTTGTTTTACCCATTACGCTAGTAATTAAGTATTTTTTGAGTGTTGGATCATAGACGAGAGTTGAAACAGTCAAACCCTCGATCAAACGATCCTCGCTCCAACTTACAATTGATAGTGGATCAGAATCATCTGCCAATACCGCGTTTATGGCATTTTGAAATCCCACAGTCCCCTTTCCACTAGAATAACCTACCGCCTCACCAAATCTGGAAAAACCTTTAAATCGAGCGTCTTCAGTCAAATACTCAGATATTGTAGTGCCTTTCTCCGCAAAAGTTGCCGAGTGCGATAGACCATTTCTCGACGAAATCCTAAGAACTTGCGTTCCATCAGAATTTAATCTCGTAGATCTACCGTTTTCCCCATCACCCTCCATTGTAATTGTACTCAGACGTGACATGGGAGTCGTTAATTCAAACGTTGAATTAGCGCCGTCAACTATTGTCCTTGCAATGCTGGTCGCATAGCCTCCTGAATGAGAGTCTTGGATTAAATGCCCTAGGGAATTATATGCAAAAGTTGAAACTTCTCCATTTGGCTTTGTAAAAGTATGGAGCATTCCAGCCGAATCATATGTAAAACTATAAGCTTCAGAATTTGGATTGGTGATTGACTGTAGATAACCACTACTGTCAACGTTAACGGAGGTCACTTGACCATTGGTCGCAGTAATGGAAGTTAGTTTCCCAGAAATGTTACGATTAAAGATAATCTTTTTGCTGAAAGGATATTGAATTTCATCAAGGCCGTAAGTGCCATGTACAAATGCCACCAACGTAGTTCCCTGCTTACCTGACTTGATAAACCTTAAGCGACCATCCGTATCGAAGTAATAGATCTTAGATCCGTCCTCAGAGAATAATCTATACGGTTCAGTAGATCCATCTACAGCAGGCAGAGTTTCATACCTTACCGACCCATCTCCAAAGTATATCAGCCCCGCCTGAGAATCATAGTATGCATAGTTACTCGGAACCCAACCCTTCGGCCCCACTGGCTCCGCACGCCAAGCTCCTAGCGGAAAGCTTGCATTAAATCCGATAACTATCGGAGATGCCCCAACGCGTGGATGAACATAACTTGTCCTTGATGAAAATTTTTTGGAACCACTCGTCGAGCTTGATGGACTGTATTGATAGGAATATCCCTGATTAGCTATAGATCCAGAAAGAGTTCCACTACTATAAATGGTACTACCTTCGGAAGAAAGAGATATACTTCCCGATGGAATATCTCCTGAAGGACTTGGACCGGTAAAAGGAATATCCACCTTATAATCGGCTACTCTTCCGGGAACCCATGATGTGAAGTAATTAAGCGAAATTTCGGATCCAACAATGGGTACCGACTCACCGACCACTTGATCTTCAACCTTGATAATAGACCCGCACATATTCGTGGGAACTGTGAATAGCTTTTTGGGAGGAACTACAGCCTGATGATCACCTATACAAAGTTGAAACCCAGCAATTCTGGTTTCTGAAATCCCTCCAGTCGCACAATTGCGAATTTCCGACGTTGAAATCAAAAATGGCGTACCTCCAGACCACACGACTGATTCATCAGTTATTTCCCAAGTTCCTAAACCATTTCCCGTCTCATCGCAGGTATAAGTCGTATTATTGTATTCAAGCATTTCACCATACAATCGCCCAAAGGTTTCGACACAAGTTTCAGCTTTGGCGTTAAATCCAAATAGAATTAAAGAAGATAATAAAAACATGCGCATGACGGCCTCACTTTATTCAAGAGACCTATTTGTCGTCCAATGACTCAAACAATTGCAGTTAAATTTCAAACAAGTATCTGTATATAGCGTTTTAAGAAATAAACTATTCTTAGGTATTAACAGCTTCTAGTTTATACCAATACTAAAGAGTCCATAATGTACTCAGGATCTGTTATCTGCATATTCTATTTGATTACGAAAAATAAAAAAGGGACCTCACGGTCCCTTTAAACTATCCAAACAATTTCTTCCCGGGAGCACTAACTTTCAGCCCCTTCTCTTTTGCGATCTCGCGCAGAAGTTTTTCTTCTTCCTTGCCGAGCTTATCAGGGAACTCCACATTCACGTGGAAGTAGATATCACCGCGACGGCTGCCGCGAAGTGATGGCAAGCCTTCACCAGACAACTTCACGTTGTCGCCAGTTTGACAGCCTTTTGGAACTTCTAAAGTTGCTTTGCCCGTAACAGTAGGAACTTCCAATTCACCACCCAAAAGCATTTGGATGTAAGGAACATCAAGATCCGCGATCAAATCATCCCCACGGCGTTCGAACTTAGGATGATCTTTTACACGGATTTCAACGTAAAGATCTCCAGGTTGTCCACCTAGGTAACCGCCCTCACCTTCTGTTGCAACACGCAGGCGTGTGCCAGTGTCGACTCCAGGAGGAATGTTCAAGCGGATTTTTTTGTGAAGAGTCGTGCGACCTTTGCCTTTGCAGGACTTACAAGGATTTTTGATCACTGTTCCGTTACCATGACAAGTTGGGCACGTTGATGCCATTGCAAAGAAACCTTGAGAACGAACAACCTGGCCCGAGCCACCGCAAGTGCCGCACGTTTCAGGTGTTGAACCTTTTTCTGCGCCATTGCCGTTACAAGTTTTGCAATTTTCGTCGGTATCGAATTCGATTTCTTTTTCAAGACCTGAGATCACGTCTTTAAGTTGGATCTCAGTAACATAGCGAAGGTCAGAACCACGGCGTGGTTCATTGCGTGAGCGACGTTGTTGACGTTGACCGCCCATACCGCCACCACCGAAGAAGTCGCCGAAGATATCACCGAAGTGAGCAAAGATATCATCCACATCTTGGAAGCCCGCTCCGCCACCACCGCGACCAGTGAAAGCATCGTGACCGAAGCGATCGTATTGGGCACGTTTTTGAGCATCGCTCAAAACTTCGTAAGCTCCAGCGGCCTCTTTGAATTTTTCTTCTGCTTCTTTATTCCCAGGGTTTTTGTCAGGATGGAACTGCATCGCAAGCTTACGATAAGCTTTCTTAATCGTGTCTTGGTCTGCGTCTTTAGCCACACCTAGGATTTCGTAATAGTCTCTTCGAGCCATGAATTTACCGTCTCAACATTATGCGTAATTTTGAATAGGTAAAATATGGTGTCGACGGAGGACTCGTCAAGGGGTTCTAGAAGATTAAGTCTTTCGCAGCCGCGTCAGTTCCGCGACTTCTTCATAGAATCAATCTTATCCTGAAGGCGTTTAATAAAGCTAGGATCCTGATTGCTATTCTTCATCTCTTTTAGAAGATTTTCGGCGAGATCTAACTCTCCGGAGTCAGAATACAGACGACCAGCGAGGGTAAAAACCCAAGGAGGAGCCCCCAATTTTCCAGCTTGAGTTAGAAGATCTGCAGCGCGCTGCTTATCCTTTACCTCATATAGATAGTGATACGCCGCCCGGTATTTAATGGTCCAATCATTCGGAAGATTTCTGACACCTTTATCAAAAATTTTTGCGGCACCGTCGACGTCCGTAATAAGAACTGAAAGAGCCAATCCACCTGCTGCATAAGGTATGCGGAAATAGGGAGAAAGCTCTGTTATAGAATCGAGCATTCTAAAAAGCCATGAATTAGACTGACAATAATTTTTATTCAATGGCTTATCACAATAATCAAAATCTTGAAGCACACGTATCCACAAGGAGTCTGCAACCGGCTCGTTATAACCAAATACAAAATGTTCCATCATTTCTGGAGGGGCAATAAGCTCCCGACTCTGACGAACTGAACTAGGTAAGTGAAGCTGAGATTGTAGCACCAACACCAATGCAAAAAGCCCAAGCAGAATGCCTGGGCCTTTTTTTACTAAGAGGATCTTTGTCAATCCACCAGTCACGCCAGCACCAACTTAGTTGATACCGTTAGCAGTATTCTGCAAGTTCTTATTCTGATCGATCAACCAAGTATCCGTCAAACTCTTGTAAATAACTGCAATTGCTTGAGCCGAGAAAGTTGAACCAGCAGTATTCACTGTACCCGCCGTCAACCCTTTAGGCGCTGAGTTGTCCGCTCCGTTCAGAACTGTACAACCGACTGTAGCAACGATAGTACCACCCGTTCCACAATATGTAGCCGATGTAATGGCATTACCCGGAGCCCCTGGAGTTGGAGAGTTATATCCGTTCGCGGCGCCGGCAACAGCTCCTGCATTTTGGAAGCCTACATTGTATCTCAATTTACCTTCTGGAGCGAAACCAATCACACCAAACATACTGTGATAACCGTTGTACTCCGCAAAGAAAGCTTTTTCAGACGTATAAATAGAAGCAAGATTTGTCTTCGCTTCAGACTGACGAGCTTTCGCGATGTATTTGTTAACTTGTGGTACTGCGATTGCTGCCAACACACCGATAATCGCAACAACGACCATTAGCTCAACGAGAGAGAAACCCGCTTGAGACGTTCTTGATTTGTGATTCACTTTAGACCTCCATAATGTCTATTTTTTATAAATTCGCATACTGCTTATCGACATTAGTGTGTCAAAACTAAATAGCCTTTGCAAGAGGTGTCCCAAATGCGAATCTGGAAACTGTTCCTTGTTTGCACCACGAGCTTGCCCGACTTATTTCTAGCTTTTATTCTTCGGCTAGACTTGCCATCACCAAATCAGTGATCAAATTGAGTCATGGAGTAGAATAGCCATATGGGAAACAATAATAACAACAACTCGAACTACCCGTTCTCGAACACTGAAGGCGACTCAGCCGTTCAGCTCGTCCCAAAACTAGACACTCCGAAGATGTATAAGGTGATCTTGTTGAATGATGACTACACACCTATGGACTTCGTGGTTCTTGTATTGCGTCGGTTCTTTGCGAAAACAGAAGAAGAAGCGACGAAAATCATGTTAGATGTTCATAAGAAAGGTGCCGGAGTCGCTGGAGTCTACAGTCTAGAAATCGCTGAGATGAAAGTGATGCAGGTCAATCAATTCGCACAACTCAACCAGAACCCCCTTAAGAGTACACTGGAGGAGGAAGCATGATGAGCCGCGAACTGGAACGCAAACTCGCTGAAGCAACCGAACTCGCAAAACGTCATCGTCATGAGTTCGTAACCCTCGAACACATTTTGTTGGTGCTATCGGAATCGCCCGTGATGGTTGAGATTCTGGAAGCTTGCGCGGTCAACGTGCAACGCCTTCGTCAGGATCTGCGCGATCATCTGAAGGTAGGGATCCCACAAATTACCGACGAACAACTCGGCTCTTATGGTGGATTCGATTCTTGGAATCCAGAGTTCACCCTCGCCTGTCACCGACTGATTCAACGCGCAGCCATTCAAATGAAAAGTGCCGGTCGTAATCAGATCAGTGAAGGCAGCTTGCTGGTGTCTTTGTTCTACGAACAAGACTCTCACGCAACCTTTGCGCTGGCTCGTCAAGGCCTCACGCAATTCGATATTATTAATTATATCTCCCACGGAATTACGAAGGATGGAAAGGAACACGACATTCCACCCGCTTCGCAAACTCCGCGCACTTCAGAGTATCAACAACAGGAGTCTTACGAGGAAGGCCGCGGCTCTCCTTTAGAAAGCTTCTGTGTGAACTTGAATGAAAAAGCGAAACAAGGAAAGCTGGACCCTTTGATTGGTCGCGAAGATGTGATCGAGCGTACGATCCAAGTTCTTTGCCGTCGCACGAAAAACAATCCGCTTCTGATCGGTGAACCGGGTGTTGGTAAAACCGCCATCGCAGAAGGTCTAGCTCAAAAAATCGTTCAAGGCGAAGTCCCTGAGAAATTGAAATCTGCCGTGATCTATTCCCTAGACCTCGGCGGGCTTCTTGCGGGAACAAAATTTAGAGGTGACTTTGAAGGACGTTTGAAAGCGGTCGTTAAAGAGATCGCAAAACGTCCGCACACGATTTTGTTCATTGATGAAATTCATACGATCGTCGGTGCTGGTGCCACCAGCGGCGGCTCCATGGATGCTTCAAATCTTTTGAAGCCTGCTTTGGCAAGTGGCGAGATCAGCTGTATCGGCTCCACCACTCACACTGAATATCGTCAGTACTTTGAAAAAGACCGCGCGCTCAACCGTCGCTTCCAAAAAATCGACATCAATGAGCCGTCCAATGCGGACTGTATCAAAATCTTGTCAGGTTTGCGTAAATCCTACGAAGAGTTCCATCACGTTAAGTACACAGACGAAGCTCTGCGTGCCGCGGTTGAACTTTCGCAAAAACATATCCACGGAAAACTTTTACCGGATAAAGCCATCGACGTTTTGGATGAAGCGGGCTCTCACTTCCGCCTAAAAGATAACACCGACAAAGAACTCACCATTGACCTTCCTGAGGTCGAAGAGACCATCGCGAAAATGACCGGCTTGCCGATCGCGACAGTGTCTTCAACTGAAAAAACTCAATTGCGTGATCTGGATAAAAAACTTAAAGCCCTTATCTTCGGTCAGGACGATGCCATTGATCGTTTGGTTTCAAGCATCAAGTATGCGCGTTCGGGCCTAGGCCGTCCTAACAAACCTATCGGCAGCTTCCTCTTCACCGGCCCAACCGGCGTTGGTAAAACGGAAGTATGTCGTCAACTCGCGCAAATCATGGGTGTTCACTTCGAGCGCTTTGATATGAGTGAGTACATGGAGAAACATGCGGTTTCTCGCTTGGTCGGTGCCCCTCCGGGATACGTGGGTTACGAAGAAGGTGGCTTGTTAACGGAAGCCGTCAGCAAACATCCTTACTGCGTGCTCTTGCTTGACGAAATCGAGAAAGCACATCCCGACATCAACAACATCCTTTTGCAAGTGATGGATGCGGGTCGTTTGACGGACAGTAACGGTCGTATCGCTGACTTCAAAAATGCAGTCATCGTGATGACTTCAAATGCCGGCGCTTTTGAAACTTCTAAAGGTTCGATTGGTTTGGTTGAAGACAACCGCAGCAGTCTTTCCATGGAAGCCATCAAGAAAGCCTTCGCGCCAGAATTTATCAATCGCTTGGATGCTGTCGTATCCTTCCGCGATTTGAACGATGAGATGGTTTTGAAAATCACTCAAAAATTCGTGGATGAGTTGAAAATGGTTCTTCTTGAGAAACACGTTGAACTCAACGTCAGCCAAGATGTGGTGAAATGGTTGATGAAAAAAGGCTACGACAAAGTTTACGGTGCTCGCCCACTGGCTCGCTGTGTGGATGAACATTTGAAAAAAGCCTTGGTCGATGAACTTCTTTTTGGGCGCTTGGTCGATGGCGGACGTGTCATTGTGGAACTGGAAAAAGACGTTTTGCGGTTCCAATTTAGCACCACTCCGAATGGCGGAGCGGGACAAAAGAATCAGAAGCAGCCAGTCACTACCTGATGACATTGACAATTCCTAAAGAGGCATCAAAATTAAAGGTGTCTCTTAAAGGAGTAATTTGTCTATGGCATTTCTTAAAAGAATCGGTTTGTTTGTCCTGACGAATCTTTTGATCCTCGTTACCGTTGGTGTCGTATGGGGCATCATCAGTAGCGTTTTTGGCTTAACGAAAGTTAATAACTACATTCCTTACATGATGGTCTTCTGTGCCGTATTCGGTATGGGTGGCGCATTTGTGTCTTTGCTGATGTCAAAATGGATGGCAAAGACTTTCCATGGCGTTCAAGTCATCGACACCAACAATCCGAACCCTCAACTTCGCCAGTTGGTGAACACAGTTCATGAGCTTGCTCGCCGCGCACAACTTCCTAAAATGCCTGAAGTGGGTATTTACGAATCTGCTGATATCAATGCATTTGCTACAGGCCCTTCAAAAAGCAACTCATTGGTTGCCGTTTCCACAGGTCTTTTGCAAAGAATGAACGAGAAAGAGCTTGAAGGTGTTCTTGGTCACGAAGTCGCCCATATCGCAAACGGCGACATGGTTACTATGACTTTGATCCAAGGTATCGTGAATGCGTTTGCGATGTTCTTCTCTCGCATCCTAGCAAACCTTGTGGCATCGAATGTCGATGAGAAATATCGCTCGATCGTTCACTTCGCCGTGGTTATCATTGGCGACATCGCATTCACATTGTTAGGTTCCATTGTTGTAAACCACTTCTCTCGTGCTCGCGAGTACAGAGCCGATGCTGGTGGTGCGAAATTCTCTTCTCGTGAAAACATGATTGCAGCTCTAAGAAAGCTTCAATCCGTTTACGACCTTCCGATTCCACCAGAAGAAGGCGCGACTGCGACTCTTATGATTTCCAATCGTGACAAAGGCGGTTTGGCTGGTCTTTTGATGACTCACCCACCACTTTCAGAGCGCATTATCGCTCTTGAACGCGGCACTATTCGCTAGTCTTGTGCACTCCGACGCAAGGTCGGAGTTGCTTGCGCCGAGGCATGAGTGGGCATAAGCTTACTTCATGCCTCGAATCATTTTAGCCCTATCATTTATTTCTGCTCTTATGGGATGCGCGACGACTTCGCGCCACGACACTCGTTTTGAAAAACGTCTGATCCCTCAAGATAATCCGGAATGGATTAAATCTTACGTCGCCAACACTTGCACGGACTTTAAGAAGCTTGCAGCCACCAATGAATTTCCTCTGCACGATCTTGCTTTGCTGCGCGCTTATGAAGCGTGCCCTTCGCAAGAGAAGCTTCCCGCACTTCCAGAAGTTATCAATCCTTGGTACCGCGATCTTTTGGCTGACATCAAATTGAAAGAATCTGCCGAGACAGCGGATCTGAAAGATGATTTGGATGCAAATCTTGAAAAAGCCAAAGTTGAGTCCAACAAAAAGAAGAAGGAAGAATTTCTTGTAAAAGCACTTCAATATTCGCAAAAACTTTCTTTGAAAGATCAAGAAGCGGATGTTCAAGCG
>JAGIAF010000420.1:0-2110 GCA_017745015.1 Bdellovibrio sp.
GAATACGAAGCCCTCGTTCATACGGCAGCAAAAAAGTGGGAAGATGCTGCGGGCATGACTCTGTTCAATATCGCAGCGGAATCAACTGCAATTGCAGCCAGCAAAGACAGTCGCAATGTGATTTATTGGAATAAAGAGTGGGCCGAAAAATCCAACTTGCAAGCACTGACGTCGCTTTATTGGAAGGGCAACAAAATCAACGAAGCCGACCTTTCCATCGATGCACAATACTTCACCTACTTTGTCGATAAGCCTGCTGAATCTGACGACATCCACTTACAAAGTCTTTTAGTCCACGAGTTGGGACACGTTCTGGGATTAAAGCACAGAACTTCAATGCCTTCGGTTATGTGGCCGATTTTAGGTTCTTCTGTAAAACGTGATGAGTTAACGGAAAGTGATCGTAAATCACTGAAGTGTGAGTACTAAGATGAAAACACGAAATCATCCTGCAAGAAAAACGACTCGCATCATCCTCACCGTCCTTCTGTTGGCAGCTTTGCCTGTGGCCATTTCCGTGTTCAGCCATAAAGTTTCACAAAACCGTCAAATAGCCTCGACAAATGAAAATCTTGAGACCGCAGTGAAAAGCGCTGACCTTTCGGATTCAAGTCCGGAAGAGTTTATGAAAGCTTTTAAATATCAAATATTGAAAGACGTTAAAACCACAGACTTCAGCGACGGCAAACGCTTACAACTTGGTTTCTTCATCATGCGCGATGAAGAGGGCCAAAAAGTTTCCGTTTGCGATCGCTATCCGGTGATTGAACTTACCTTCAGCGCCGAAGGCGTAGCCCACTCAGGCGATGTTCCTACAAAAACAATTAAAGCAGCTTGTCGTGTTGCTGGCGACCAACTTCATCTTGAAGGCGTTGCGATTGATCTACCTCAAGAAGAAGGCGCACAGTGGAATTGGACGGGTTTGAAATTGCTTGGCCAAGATGCCAATGACTTCTTAGAAATCAATGGCTATGAAATCATCTCGGTGCTGGGTGCACCTCTTAGCTTCTAACGAATGGGTTCAAATTTAGGAACGTAGCGAACCTTGTCTTCGCCGCGAGCTTTGGCTTCGTAGTTCTCATAAGCGTTGCGATGAGCCTCCACATCTTTGAGCATTTGCTCATCGATAGCTTTGTTCTTCGCTGCAAACGAATTATCCGCGGCGTAAGCACTTTTATCTTCGGGTGGTTGCCAAGTGTCGCCGATGTAGATGGCGTTGCCTTCGAAGAAATGCACTTCTTTTTCAAAGCGCATGTCTTTGTCATAAAATACGTAATACCAGCGGTCTTTACCGTGGAAACGTTGAGTTTGATTAGGACTTCCCATGTGACTTAAAACGTCGTCCTTTTCCATGCCTGGCTTCAATTCGTTGAATTCTTTGAGCATGGATGTCTGGCAAGCTGATGTTAACAGCCCAAGTACCACGACAGGTATCGACATGAGTCGAAGCATAGAATCCCCCACCTCTTTAAGGTAACATCTTGTATTTGATATCTAAAGACATCTCAGAAACTCTGTCTCGTATTGAAACAAAGAATACCGCTATTTTTTCAAAATCACAGGATCAGTCAAAGAGGGAGCCTTGGGATCTGCTTTTTTACTGCGTCCATCGCCGTTCTTTTGGGACTCTAAACGAGCTTTGGCTTCTTGGGGAGTGTCATACTGCGTACGCACTTTCTTCATCGTGCGTTTCACAGAGGAAGAAAGACTCATTTGCGATTCCATGTCGTCCAGGGACTTCACCTCAATGCGCTCGTACTCACGCTTTTCAGCGCCACCTTTTTCAGGATAACGATAGCGCAAAAGTGCGCGCGCTTGATCGTACTCAACAACGTTCTTTTCCAGCTCCTTATGCAAAGTCACCATGCGCTTGATGATCTCATTTACTTCGGCAGGATTTTTCGCATGCTGCTTTTCTTCGATAAGCTTTTCGATCTCTTCTTTACCCGAATGAACCTTCGCCTCAAGGGCTGATACGCGCGCCTGAACAGCAGCGAAGCTTTCTTCTGCAGATTTGATTTCTTTCTTTTCTTCGGCTTTGCCTTCGCCTTCTTTTTTCTCTTCTCCACCACCATGGCCGCCCTCATTGGCAAACGCAATGGACGTCATC
>JAGIAF010000420.1:2120-2340 GCA_017745015.1 Bdellovibrio sp.
GAGTTAAAAGCTCGTGCACATCCCATCCAAAACGTGAGTCCGTCATGGCTTCACGCAAGTCGTGTACGAGCTTGCTGGATTCAATTCCTTCAATAACCACCACATAAGAAAGCGGACCCGCGGCGGTGTTGGTATTTGCAAAATCAATCACATCAGCAAAGTTTGCATCGTCAGACACTGTTGAGGTCTGAGGAATTTCTTGAGGCGTTTGGTCCAAGGT
>JAGIAF010000421.1 GCA_017745015.1 Bdellovibrio sp.
GGAGCCCCTCAGTCAAATCCTCGCGTTTACCACCACGCTAATGGCGCAGTTTCAACTTTTTTTGAACAACAACCGATAAGTCTGAAACATTGCTCTAATATCCGTACGTTAAATGGGAGTTATGTATCAAAAAGAGACGCTCTAACGACATCGCAGTTGTCGTCATCATTTTAATCGCTATAGCCTTTGGCTTTTTCCTATGGGACCTTCTCGCTCGCGATATTTGCGAGGGACGCAGAGGTTGTTGGGACGAAGTCGATAACGTTTGCCGTAAAGGCGAACCTAACGCCGAGCTTATGTGCGCACGCAAGAAACCCCAGTAGTTTCTTCTGGCAGGCCCAAAGTCTACGTAGCAAGATGAACTGGCCTTATATGTCCAAGGACAATCAAGTACCTTGGGAATATGAGGATCGTTAACATCGCAGTTACCGTTATGCTAGCTCAGCCTGCCCTCGCGGCACAGAGCTCTTATCAATCACTGTTACCTGTCGGCTCCATCAAAAAGGGGTCGTCAATTACGGTGACTCCAACCAGTTCATCCAACACCTATTTCGATCCCAACCAATCTTCGGGCAGCAACATCCGTAGTGTTTCGAATACTTATAACGTCACGACAGTTTCTTCTTCGACGTCTAATTCTGACACCGCAACGACCTCAGCTCTGGCGAGCACCAACCAGCTGGTCGTTCAGCAATCAGATCTGTCGGACGCCGATGCGAGTTGCACCACGACGGGGTCATGCACACTGACTTCTGATGTGGCGGTTTCAAAATCCGGAAGCTTTGATTTCTTCAATTGGTTTTTAAATCTCTTTGGTCTGGGTAGCAAGCCACAGTCCTTGGTAACTCCGGCGCACTTCACACCTATTGGTGGTGCCGCCGCAGCAACAATGGAAGGCATTGAGCAATCAAGCTTCCTTTCAAAAAAAGGTATGACCGGAAACTTCTGTGATCTTCCATCACAATTCAAATTCAATTTGAAATTGCAGTGCGGATTGCGCATGGCTCAAAAGGCTTATCAAAAAGCGAAAGACGAAGGCAAAGTCACCAACGGCACCTTTGTGTTCAATGATTTTTCCTCTGGTGGAAAAATGGGCCGTATGTATTTCCTGAATGCCGATGGCAGTGTCGCCAATGTTTTAGAAAAAAATCCGATTGATGTAGCCGCTGGCCAAGGTAACTTCGGCGATAGCAAGGGCTCTTTGGGAACACCTGACGGCGCTTTGGTAACTCGTGACTATCGTCCTCCACGTAATGGCAATATCAAAGATGGTATTGAGATGGAAGGTTTAGAAAGTGACAACCGCAGTACACTTTCCCGTGGCGTGTTGATTCACGGCTGGAATGTCTACTCCCCGACAGAGGGATGCTTGGGAATTCCGGGGACGCTGGATACCGATACGAAAGGTCGTCGCAGAGAAACTCTAGATCAGCCTCCGTACTTGGATCAACTGAAACAAGGTCTCTTTAAAAATGGCGGCGTGATGATCTATAACTTCACGCCGAACCGAGCTTCCAGCTGCAGTAGCTAAAACACTCACAACACGAAAACAAGAAGCCGCACACAGGATGCGGCTTCTTATTGCCCAAAATTAAAGGCTCGAGCACTGAGGAACAGTGTAAGACTTGTTGAACAAGAACGTGTAGTGATCTTGGTTGCCAGCGTTGATTTTGCGGTAAACTGGGATAGACACTGTTGTTGGGTAAGTGCCAGTTACAGTTTCGTTTTTGCAAAGACGTTGGTTGTTGTTCCAACGGCAGTTTTCAACAACGTGAGTGAATTTGATTGGAGTTGAAAGGTAATCAGAACCTACAACTACGATCTCTTCACGGTCACCACGAGTGCGGCTCACAGTTGTATCAACTGGCTTGATAGTGCGAAGATGAGCACCGTCTTGGCATACGAATGTGTAGTCAATAGAACGGCCCATGTACACAGTTGGAGCTTTAACAACAGCCAACTTGTTGTTCATGATTTCTTCCCAAGTAGAAGAAGCAGAGATACCTGCGAAGGCTGGAAGCGCGAACATCAAAGAGATCAAAAGACCGAAAGTTTTTTTCATTGTGGATTTTCTCCTAAAATAAAAGTTTGTAACTTTCCTGCGCAGAAAAGATGGTCACGGTGTGCCTCATGACGCGCTTTACTTTCAAGTTAGAATTGTGTTGTGACTCAGGGGGTGCATCCCAATGAAAATCAAATAAACATTATTGATCATTCATTGGATTCCATATTGGTTTTTTATTTCGGGGAGCGATATTTAAAAGATCCTTGTCCTGATGCAATCAGTGTTCCGTCCGCAGTGTGCAT
>JAGIAF010000422.1 GCA_017745015.1 Bdellovibrio sp.
GCCCTACACGGTTTATACTCCTTATAAGAACAATGTTCTGAAAAGTCTTTCGCCGTTTTATCTGAGGTCTTATCCCAACGATCTTTATGAAAGTTCTTTTGCGAAAGTCGTAAATCCCGAGAAGATGATTTCTCTGAAAAGTCTTGGCTTTGAACGAAGTTCCTTGGAGTTTCCTCCAATGGAAATCTCTGCCAAAGTTTTGAAGAATTATTCTAAGACACGGGATTTTCCGGCCAATGAAGGTGGAACCTCCCATCTTGGTTTGCATCTGCGATTCGGAACCGTCAGTGTTCGTGAACTTGCCAGAGAAGGGCAGAAATACTCCGATGTCTGGTTGAGTGAACTCATCTGGCGGGATTTCTTTATGCAGATTCTTTGGCATTTCCCTCATGTGGAAAAGAAAAGCTTCCGACCTGAATACGACAAAATTGAATGGCGCAATTCGAAAAAAGATTTTGAGAAATGGGCCAGCGGAAACACCGGCTATCCCATTGTTGATGCTGGAATGCGGGAACTCAATGCCACTGGTTATATGCACAATCGCGTGCGCATGATTACGGCCAGCTTCCTATGTAAGCACTTGTTGATTCATTGGTATTTAGGTGAACGCTATTTTGCAAAGAAGCTTCTGGATTTTGATTTGTCAGCGAACAATGGAAATTGGCAGTGGGCTGCAGGATCTGGCTGTGATGCAGCTCCGTACTTCCGTATCTTTAATCCGACAACTCAGGCCGAGAAATTCGATCCGGACTATGAGTATATTAAAAAATGGGTGCCGGAGTTTGAAACTTCCCAGTATCCTGAACCCATGATCGATCATAACGAAGCTCGGGGGCGTTGCTTGCAGGCCTTCACCAAAGCTTTAAAAAAGTAAGGAACATGTCATGAAGATCTTAATCACAGGTGCGACCGGACTTATTGGTAAAGAGCTAGGAAAAGTGCTCGCTGAAAAAGGTCATGAGATTTTCGTGATCAGTCGCAGCTTAGCGAAAGCGCGCGAAGTTCTGCCCTTTCCCTGTGAAGTCATCGTGGGGGATCTTTCGAAAGGGACCATTGAAGATCCCATGCTTGAAAAGATTGAAGCCGTTGTGAACCTTATGGGCGAGCCGGTCGTGGGAATGAAGTGGACTGAAGATAAAAAGAAGTCTATCTACGACTCACGAGTTCTCGGAACCAAGCATCTCATAGAAAGTCTTCCCCACGATCTTAAAGTCTTCGTCGGCGGTTCTGCTATCGGCTATTATGGCAGTTGTGGTGATGAAGTTCTTAAAGAAGATCACGCACCAGGCTCTGATTTTCTTTCTAAAGTCACTGTCGATTGGGAAGCGCAAACTCAAAAGGCTCCAGGGCGCAAAGCACTTATTCGGACATCAATTGTTCTCGCACATCATGGCGGAGCTTTGGACGAAATGCTCTTTCCCTTCCGCGCTGGAGTCGGCGGTATGCTAGGTGATGGGCAGCAGTGGATGAGTTGGATTCATTTGAAAGACATCGTCGGACTTTTTGTCTATGCCTTGGAAAACCGCCATGTTGAAGGCCCTATTAATGGCTGTGCGCCAAACCCTGTACGTAACAAGGAGTTTTCACAACACCTGGCGCAGAGTCTTCATAAAACTCTTGGGCCCGCCGTGCCACACTTAGCGCTCAAAGCTCTCTTTGGAGAAGCCGCTGCGGTTATCACATCCTCTATTCGCGGCAGTGCCGAGAGAGCGGAAAGCTTGGGGTATAAATTCCACCATAGAGATTTAAAAGAAACTCTTCATGAGATCTGCGCTCCGTATCGTGAAGGCGAGGATGTATTCTATGCAGAACAATTCATTCCGAAACCTCCAGAAGAGGTTTTCACTTTCTTCCGCGACCCTCACAATTTAGAATCCCTTACACCGCCAACGTTGAACTTTCATATCGAAGCGGTTTCTACTCCCGAGATCGGTCAAGGCACCACCATTGACTACAAATTAAAAATTCATGGTGTGCCTGCCAGATGGAAAACAGAAATTGATGAATGGATGCCGCCGCATAAGTTCGTCGACAATCAAGCCAAGGGCCCTTATCGACTCTGGCATCATACCCACGAGTTCCGTCCTTATTTAGGTGGTACGTTAATGGTGGATCGCGTGCGCTATCGTTTACCGATGGGATACGTGGGGTGGTTGATGGGAAGTAAGTTCGTGCGTAAAGACGTCGAAAATATTTTCCATTTTCGACGCCAGTTTATCGCGCGCATGGATACACCCCGAAAGCCATAGAAACTGCGCCATTAGCGTGGTGGTAAACGCGAGGATTTGACTGAGGGGCTCCAG
>JAGIAF010000423.1 GCA_017745015.1 Bdellovibrio sp.
CATGTACACAATGATGCCATATCCCACTGGGTGAGGCACTTGAACCCTCTTAAGACCTAGACTTTCTGCGAGCGAAAAACTAAGTTATCATGCACACCATGTTGGATTTTATTCTAAACCTCGATAAACGTCTTTTCATTCTGATCAACTCAGATTGGACAGCTCCTTGGGCCGACGTATTTTTTCCGTTTGTTACGGACCTTCACAAGAAGGGTCCGTTCAAGTTCACAATGATTCCGTTGATATTGGCGCTGTTCATTTGGCGTCGGGGTTGGAAGAAAGGCGCGACGATTTTCGTGTGCGCTATTTTGAGCGTTTCTCTTTCTGATGGCATCGGCAACTGGGCCTTCAAGAAAACCGTGCAACGTCCTCGTCCCGCTGAAACTCAAGGTTTACAAGTTCAGGTCCGCGCGCCGTTCGGTGGTTACAGTTTTGTTTCCAATCATGCGACCAATATGTTTAACTTTGCCACTTTCGTCGCCGTCATCTTTCCAGTCATGACTGTTCCAATGTTTGCGATTGCAACAACCATTGGTTACAGCCGCATCTATAATGGAGTTCACTTTCCAACAGATGTCCTTGGCGGCGCGATCTTAGGTGTTATTGTCGGTATTTTGTGTGCAAGGCTCTGCCAAAAGGTAATGGCACGCTTTGATGAAGAGGAAAAAGAGGAAACTCCCGCATGAAAGTTCTAGTTACTGGTGCAAATGGTTTCTTGGGCAGTTGGCTGACTCGCGCTCTGGTTAATGAAGGTCACGAAGTTTATGCTTTAGTTCGTCCTAAGAGCGATCTTTCTGAACTTGAAGGCATAAATTGTAAGTATCTCTATGGTGACGTAACGGATGTTGTCTCCTTACTTGAAACATTTAAAGGCATAGACACGGTCTTTCACTTAGCTGGTGTAGTTGCTTACAAAGCTTCTGATCGTGCTTTGATGGAGCGAGTGAATGTCCAGGGCACAGCGAACGTAGTTGAAGTTTGTCGCGAATGCAAAGTGCGTCGCCTGGTTCATCTGTCTTCCGTGGTTGCTATCGGCGCTGGCTACACCCCTCAAGAGGTCTTGAATGAGAACTCGCCATTCAATGTTCACGATTTAGATCTTGGATATTTCGAAACAAAACACCAAGCTGAGGTCATCGTAAAGAAAGCCTGCGATAAAGGCGATATCGATGCAGTGATTTTGAATCCTTCAACTATCTACGGTCCCGGCGATGCTCGCAAAAGCAGTCGTAAGATGATGCTTAAAGTGGCTCAAGGTAAGCTTAATTTCTATACATCAGGTGGTGTCAGCGTTGTTGCCGTCGAAGATGTTGTTCAAGGCATCCTGAGCGCATGGAAGAACGGCAGAAAAGGCGAGCGCTATATCCTATGCGGAGAGAATATTCTGATCAAAGATCTTTTCGGCATGATCGCCAAAGAAGCTGGTGTTCCCGCTCCTGCTCATCAACTGCCGAACAAGTTACTTCAAGTCGTCGGCTCCTTTGGTGATTGGATGGAAAAGCTTGGCTTCAAAGGACCTTTGAGTAAAGAAAATGCCTACACGGCGACGATGTATCACTGGTTTGATTCATCCAAAGCTCAGAAAGAATTGAACTTCCATCCACGCCCGGCTCGCGAAGCGATCCACCAAAGCGTGCAATGGGCAAAAGATCAAGGAATGCTGAAATAGATGAAAGCTGCGGGCTTATTCTTTGCCGTATTTGTTGCTTTGATGATCGCCGGTGCTTCGGTCATGTGGTCGTGGCTCCCGACAGAGCAAGATATCAAAGGCTGCATTATCACAACGATGTACAAAGTCGATTTGTGCCCTACTTCAAAGAATTACGTTCCGCTCAAACAGATCTCATCATATTTGCAAAAAACCATCATCATGACTGAGGATGGAAACTTCTATAAGCATCACGGTTTTGAATGGGCGGTTATCGAAAAGAATTTCCGTCAAGGATGGGAGACTGGCGTGTATAAACGCGGTGGCTCCACCATCACTCAACAACTTGCTAAGAATATGTTCCTGAGCGCAGATCGAACCTTCTTCCGCAAAGGTTTAGAAGCCGTCATCACAGACCGCATTGAGAAAACACTGACCAAAAAAGAGATCCTGGAAAAATATCTAAATGTCGTAGAGTTCGGTAAAAACATCTACGGAATCAAAGCCGCCGCTCAGTTTTATTTTAAAAAGACACCGGCTGAATTGGACGTCGTTGAAAGCGCCTTCATGGCGATGGTGCTTCCTAGTCCGGTTAAGTATTCACAGTCTTATTACAAAAAAGAACTCACGGGCTTTGCTCGTAAGCGCATGAG
>JAGIAF010000424.1 GCA_017745015.1 Bdellovibrio sp.
GAATGATTTTATGCTCACTCGTGGCGCGAAGTCAGCTTGTCTTGGTTATCATGGTTATCCGAAATACACTTGTACTTCTGTGAATGAAGTTGTGTGCCATGGTGTTCCTGATCCATCGGTGATTTTGAAAGATGGCGACATCATCAATGTCGATGTGACCGCTTGGATTGATGGTTTCTTCGGTGACACTTCGAAAATGTACATGGTCGGAAATGTTTCTGAAGAAGCGAAACACTTGGTGGATGCGGCTTACGGGGCTCGTGAAAAAGGGATCGAAGCAATCACTCCACGCGGTTATACAGGTGATATCGGTTTTGAAACTTACAAGTACGTGACTCGTCAAGGCTACACGGTTGTTAAAGAAATCGGTGGTCACGGAGTGGGACGTATTTTCCACGAAGAACCTTTCGTACCTGCATTCGGTAAAAAAGGTAAAGGCGAGCGCCTAGTTCCTTTCCACTGTATCACCGTGGAACCGATGGTGAATCAAGGTGTTGAAGACGTTGTAGAGTTCAATATTCCGGGCTCAAGCGTGAAATACTACAACACCGCTGACGGTCTTCTTTCCGCGCAGTTCGAGCACACAGTGCTTGTGACTGATACGGGATACGAGATCTTAACTCTTCCATAATTTTTTAAATAACAAGGAAAACATAATGGCTTCTACAACTACGAACGGAAAATCCGCTATGAAAAAAAATATGAAACCGATGAAAGCAGCTGCGGTTGCAGCTCCTAAGGCAACAGCAAAAAACAACCGTGATTTCATGGTTTGCAAAGAGGCGATGGAAAACCCAGAAGTTTTCGCAAAGCTTGCTAAATGGGGTCGTGAAGAGATCTCTATTGCTGAAACTGAAATGCCAGGTTTGATGGCTCTTCGTAAAGAGTACGGCAAACAAAAACCTCTTAAAGGTGCAAAAATCGCGGGTTGCTTGCACATGACTATCCAAACAGCCGTATTGATTGAAACACTTGTTGAGTTGGGTGCTGAAATCCGTTGGTCTTCTTGCAACATCTTCTCTACTCAAGATCACGCTGCTGTAGCGATTGCTGCTGCGGGCATCCCAGTATTTGCTTGGAAAGGTTTGACTGAGCAAGAGTTCAACTGGTGTATCGAACAAACTATCGTTGGTTGGGGTAAAGACGGCTTCAACATGATCTTGGACGACGGTGGCGATTTGACAAACATGATGCACGAGCCGCGTTTCGCTAAAGAGATGAAGAAAATCATCGGTATCTCTGAAGAGACAACAACAGGCGTGCACAATCTAGAAGTTATGTTGAAAGCAGGTCGCTTGAAAGTTCCAGCGATCAACATCAATGACTCTGTGACTAAATCTAAATTCGACAACTTGTACGGTTGCCGCGAGTCTTTGGCTGACGGTATTAAACGTGCAACTGACGTGATGGTAGCTGGTAAAATCTGCGTTGTTGCAGGTTACGGCGACGTAGGTAAAGGTTCTGCTCACTCCCTTCGTGGTTTGGGTGCGCGTGTTCTTATCACTGAAATCGACCCTATCTGCGCATTGCAAGCAGCTATGGAAGGTTTCGAAGTAACGACTATGGAAGATGCGGCTCCATTGGGTGATATCTTCGTAACAGCAACTGGCTGCTGCGATATCATCACAGAGAAACACTTCTCTAAAATGAAAAACAACGCGATCGTGTGCAACATCGGTCACTTCGATATCGAAATCGATATGGCATGGATCAACAAAAATTCAAAAGTGCGTGAAGTTAAACCACAAGTTGACATCCACACTTTGAAAAACGGCAACCAAATCATCATCCTTGCAAAAGGTCGTTTGGTGAACTTGGGCTGTGCAACTGGTCACCCAAGCTTCGTAATGTCGAACTCATTCACGAACCAAGTTTTGGCGCAAATGGAACTTTACAACAACCGCGATAAATACCAAAACATCGCAGTTTACCGCTTGCCGAAACACTTGGACGAAAAAGTTGCAGCTTTGCACCTTGGTAAATTGGGCGTGAAATTGACTAAGCTGACTCAAAAACAAGCGAAGTACTTGCACACGAACCCAGCGGGTCCTTTCAAACCAGAACACTACAGATACTAACGCGCACAACGCCTTAGGGCCACAGTGCTAAAAATTTTCGGACAGTGTCTCGCGCATCTTGCGCGAGCCCCCTTCGGGGCTTGCGCTTCAAACGGCCTTCGTGGCCGTTTTGATCCTCGCTCGAGGCTGTCCGTTTTTTTTTGTTTTTTATTGGCTCGCTTGCGGAACTCAATTTTTAGCACTG
>JAGIAF010000425.1 GCA_017745015.1 Bdellovibrio sp.
AACTTTGAAATCAGGCACTTTTGTGTTGATAAGTGTTTGCATTAATTCTCCTCAGAATCATGGTTAGCGTAAGACCTCAAGTGGTCTGAACAGGATTAGGCTAAGTGATCGAAACCAATTAGTAAAATAGATTATAAATATACGTTGATAGATTTTATCTATTACCATAGAATCCTAGAGAACAAAGGGGTTTACGGTGAAAACTAAGGTTAACTTTTCTTTGACGCAGCTTGAGTATGTGATGGCCGTTCATAAAATTGGCCACTTTGCTAAAGCCGCTGAGGCCTGTGCGGTCACGCAACCCACCCTCAGTATGCAAATCCAAAAGCTTGAAGAAGATCTCGGAGTGATCATTTTTGATCGTTCTAAAAAACCTATTTTGCTGACCGATATGGGAAAGAAACTAATTTCCCAAATGCAAACGGTGCTCTTTGAAGCGCGAAAGATTGAGTCCTTGATTCAGCAAGGCGAAAAGGGAGCAAAGAAGGGAAGTCTTACCATTGCTATCATCCCAACAATTGCGCCCTATCTGCTGCCGCGTTTGTTACCAGTGTGTGCAGAAGCTTTTCCAGAGCTCGAGCTGAATATCAAAGAAATGCAAACCGAGATGATCTTGGAAGCGCTCAATAAGGATGAGCTGGATGTCGGCGTTCTGGCGACTCCGACGCAAATTCCGCAAATGTTTGAGTACCCTCTGTACTACGAACCGTTCTATGTACTCTGCGATAAGAATCACGAGTACGCACAGGCGAAGAAAGTAAAATACTCCAACCTGCGCATGGATGATATTTGGCTTTTGGAAGAGGGCCACTGCTTGCGCAACCAGGTTCTTGATATCTGCACTGTGAAGAAGAATCGCGGCGCGGAGGAACGCAAATACAAATTTGAAAGCGGAAGTCTTGAGACGCTTAAGAATCTTGTCGACCTCTATGGTGGCTACACCTTGCTTCCGCAAATGGCGACGCAAACCATTGGCGGTCGCAGTCAGGTTGTGCAATTCGAGCGGCCGATTCCTGCCCGTGAAATTGGCCTGGTCTGCCGTCGTGAACACTATAAGAGCGAGCTTGTCGATGCCCTCGGCGAGGCGATCCTACAGTGCATCCCCGAGGAGCTGCGTAAAATCCGTTCTAAAGATCTTGATGTGCTTCCTATCGCTTAGTTTCATAGGGGAATGGGCTGTCCAATGCATTGACAGTTGGGTGGGGATTTTCAAAAGAAATCTGAGAGTGCCTGCTATTTGGCCCTCTGAGTGGAATTTTTCGCCTTCACAACGTATAGTCGTTCCGTCTTGTTTCTCGTGAAGGAGATCTCTGTATGAAAGCGTTGATTGCGCTATTCCCCATGGTGTTTGCTTCCACTTCGGCATTCGCTTTGAGTGACATTTATAAATGTTTAGCAGTGGCTGAAAACGTCAAAGTCGTGCATATCAAAAAAGAAGGCGCCGAACAAAGTATCGATGTTGTTATTGAAAAAGTTGATGGCTCTTATCTTGTTAAAAGCAAAATGAAGCTTGATATGCAAATCGATCAAAATGCGGTTTATAAATCAGCCGATGGTCAGGTTTCTGTCGCGCAATTGTCGACAGGTCGTTTTTTGGTAACGTCTATTGATGGTCTTTCTTTCCGCACGACAAAGTGCGAAGTGAGTCAACGCTAAGCAGGAGCTTGCGTTTTTAGGGGTGAACTAGGCGCTTTAGTCGTAAGACGGGTGAAATGTTCACCGTGGCGAGTGGTTTCATTGGTAATGAAACCATAGTTTTATTATTTCATTTACAGGGACTAAGGAGTTTCATAATAAATCCTCATGAAGCATCTTTTGGTCCTTTTTGTATTATCGGTGGCATTTGTTTCTTCCGCATCTTATGCGGCTCCCAATCGCATTATCAGAGGCAATGAAGGTGCCTATGGCGGCGACGATGTAGGTCTTGAATTTAAGGCCCTCGGAGAAGAAGCCTTTCGCGAAATCTGGCGTCAGCGCACTGATTTGCAGGCTCTATTTGATGTGGAAAAGGCTGCCACTGTTTTAGAAAACGTCTTGGTGCTTGCGGTTGACGATGATTTGCAACTTGCTGTTGATGGAGCTATTCAGCAGGTTGTTGCGGTGAACTATCCGGACGTAAATCGTATATTGGTCAGCGCTCCACGTTGGAAGAAAATCAACGACACAAGGGCCAAGCAGGCATTGGTTCTTCATGAGGTTTTAAGCATCATGGGTCTTGAAACAACAGGCCTTTATC
>JAGIAF010000426.1 GCA_017745015.1 Bdellovibrio sp.
CCTCTGCTCTCAACATAATCAACACAAGTACCGGCAGGAGAGTTTTTTAGACTAAAACCGATAACTGGCTCCACCAGCAGCAAGTTGCTCTAAAAGCATTTACTCTGAATTCGATAGACTATCGCGGCAAGCCGTTTAGAGAGAGAATCCCGAAACTAAAAAACCCACAACTCGTTAGAATTGTGGGTACTAGCAATGCCTTGATGGCGTTTTTTTTAATTGGAAGCGTCGCGTACCAAAAAAGTGCCTGGCACCTTAGAAGTCGCCGCCGCCGTTGTCGTCGAATGGCGTCAGTGGCGCTGGCGGAGGTGGGATGTAGTCGCCGCTATCAAAGCCGCCTGGTAATGCCTGAGGTGGTGGTGGCGGTGGTGGAACATCTCCGAAGTCGTCTGGAGAAATATTTGGTGCGGGAACATAGCCACTGTCGAAATCATCAAATGAAGGTGGTGGTGGGAAGGATGTTCCGCCGGAAGATGGGGTCCCAGATCCACGGCTGAAACCGCCGGAAGACCCATTAAAGCTGCCACCTCGACTGCTGATGCCGCCCTTCCCGCCGAAGTCGCGACGTTTTACGTAATCAAAGCGTGGCCGTTTATCATCCAAGCCCAATTCCTGCATTTCTGTTGGGAGACCTTTATCACGGCGTTCTAATTTTTCTTCATGAGCCTTCATCTCGACATATTCTCGACGAACCTTGTCGTAATCGGCTTTGTACTTTCTTTTGACTGCTTCGTCCTCGCGAGCTTCAGGACCGTCGTCACTCATACCACCCGCATTCTTTAGCTTGCGGTAGGCTTCCTCGTCGCGCTTCTTAGCTAGCTCCCATTGCTCTGACTCTTCTAAATAGGCGCGCTCCCCTTGTTCACGGGCTTTTTCAAACTGCATATTGTTTTTTTGATGCTCAGCAAAACCGCGCAGACGCTCCTCATCAGCATTCATCGCATGGGATAGCGAAGTGGCTGTAGAGAGAGAAAGAATAAGTAGAAGCTGACGAGCTGGAGTCATGATGGACCCAGTCTATCAGGGCCCCCGCTTTTTTTTGAGCAAACAAAAAAGATGCTCGACCTTTGTCCAATAACTGAATAACGTAGACCCCTGTTCCTAAGGAGTTACATGGACGCATTGCAGAGCATCGGAATTTTTGCAGCACAGACTTTCTTGATCCTTTTCGCGATTTTGGCGGTGATTTTTGTCATTGCTCTTCTTGCCGCAAAAGCTGGTCACAAATCAGAAGTTGAAGTGGAACTATTGCATAAGAAATACAAGAACTTCCGCAACCTTCTTAAAGCGCACACCCTGAACAAAGCAGAGCGCAAAGACCTTAAGAAAAAACTTAAAGAAGAACGTAAGGCCTCTGAAGGTAAGTCCGCTGGACACGAGAAAAAAATCTATGTTGTAGATTTCGAAGGCGATGTGAAGGCGTCGGCAGTTGAAAACTTACGCGAAGAGATCACAGCGGTTTTAACGATCGCAACTCCGCAAGATGAAGTTGTGGTTCGCGTGGAATCTCCAGGTGGCGTGGTTCATGGTTACGGCTTAGCCGCGTCTCAATTGATGCGCGTTCGCGAGAAAAACATCCCACTGACTGTTTGCGTAGATAAAGTCGCCGCTTCCGGCGGTTACTTGATGTCCGTGACAGCCAACAAGATCTTGTGCGCCCCGTTTGCCATCGTTGGCTCCATCGGTGTTGTGGCTCAAGTTCCGAACTTGCACCGTGTTTTGAAAAAGCACGATGTGGACTTCAAAGAATACACGGCGGGCGAGTTCAAACGTACGGTCAGTCTTTTGGGGGAAATCACTCCGAAAGGCGAAGAGAAGTTCAAAGAGCAACTTGAAGAGACTCATGTCTTGTTCAAAGGCTTTGTGCAAAAGTTCCGCCCTCAATTGAATCTTTCTGAAGTCGCCACTGGCGAATACTGGTATGGCGAAACAGCGATCACAAAAGGTCTCGTAGATGAAATTCGCACCAGCGATGACTACCTGATGACTTTGGCGGAAAACCACCAAGTGATCAAAGTAACGTTTGAGCAAAAACAATCACTCAGCGACAAACTCTCTGGAGCTCTTGGAAAAGCCATCCGCAAAGGTGGACTTTCTATTGTTGAAGAACTTGAAACCCGCCGCTTTCTTTAAAGGAACTATTAAGAGTGCAAGAAAGTCCTATTGTTGAAGTAAAGAATCTTGAGACGACCTTCACGACGAAGGCGGGACCCTTCCGCGCCGTGAAC
>JAGIAF010000427.1 GCA_017745015.1 Bdellovibrio sp.
GTGGCAACCCAACGAGTACGACAATATCAAGAATACTCTTTTGATCTTCTTTGCTTGTTCTTACTTGATCGTAAAATACACCAGCAAAAAGCTTCTCTACTTGATTTGCTTTGTGTGCGTGCTTCCGTCGCTTAAGGAATGGTTCGAAGTTTATCCCCTCGCGACTCAAGCTGAAGTCAATCTGGCTGCCGAACTGCAAGCCCAGATGGCAGATGATCACGTGGCAGTTATCGACAATCGCCACAATCACTTCATTCCGATGTTTACAACGATTCAGGTTTTAGCATGGTGGGATTACTACAATTGGACGTTTGGACTTGCGAACAAGCCCGAAATGGCGTTGCGCTATAACGCCCTCATGCATCCCTCTGAATTCTCGTATCACAAACCACTTTTACTAATCGTCAGAGACGAAGGCAGTTATTCTGGCTGGGAAATGGAAGGACGCTATAGAGGTCTCGGACCGATGTACTCTTTCAATCAACTGGATCTGCGAAGCCTCCCTTATTTTAAAAAGGAAGCTGGCTATACAATCTTTAAGAAATGGGCACGCTAACTAATAATGTGACTCGATGTTCACCGCTTCATTCACAATATATCCAGGACGATTGCGAGTCGCCGTGTGAACCTGACGAAGATAAAATCCAAACAACCAAACGATATAAAACAATGCCGAAAACCCCAGGCACACAACCGAAAGCATTGCTGCTGTTTGTGTAAAATCACTGATCATTGAAACAACGCTTGCAACCGCGCCCAAAAGAAACAAGGTTCCCATAAAGAACGGCAGATGCAGAGGGAAGTATGAAAAATGTGTCCAGGCTCTAAAAAACTCCAAGTAACTGCGAGTACTTCCTAAAGAGAAGTGAGTCTCTCCAGCAAAACGCGGGCTGCGCTCAAATGGTACGTAAGCTTGCTTGAAACCCAGCCAATCTGTATAAGGTCTGAAATAGGGATCCACTTCTTTCGAGCGCACGATCTCATCGACTGCACGACGACTGAGCAATTTAAAGTTGCCACAATCAATAGAATACTTAAATGGAAACGATTTCGCCAAAATTCGGTAAGAGATCTTCAGCATGATTCTTTTATAAAGAGTCTCCCCGTGACGACGAACCATATGAGTATTAACAACGTCGACTTGACGATCTCTCCACACTCGAATCAACTGCGAAAACATCTCGGGAGGATCTTGCAGATCAGAATCCATGATAAAAACCACGTCGCCCTTAGAAGCTCGCAATCCGGCGAAAAAACAGATGTCGCGTCCCATTTGACGAGTCATTTGCAAAAGACGGATGCGTTTGTCTTTTTCGATCTCTTCACGAATAATTTCTGGAGAGGCATCTTTGGAACGGTCGTCGACGAAAATAATCTCGGAATCAAATCCAAATTCGTCTTTCACTTTATTGAGAGAAGCGACACAACGGTTGATAAATTCTTTCACCGTTTGTTCCTCGTTCAAGTTGGTAAGGACTACAGAAACTAACATGACGACCCCTCTTAATTATTGCAACTCCACTTTGCCATACTCAAAACGCTCATGCTAGCATTTAAAAGATGATGAAAGTTCAGCGAGTTTCGGAAATAATATTTTGCTATCTTATTCCCTTGGTATTCCTGGGTGCGTTCCTACATTCAAGTGTCACTGAAATTCAATATGGTCTTCATCGCGACTACGCAGAGGGAACTACCCTTGCGTACATCGAACACTGGCGCACTCACGCGAGCGAACCACGATCTATCTATTCTCCAGAGGCCATGATGCCAGGCCAAGTGATGGGCTATCCTTTTTTGCATCTGGGACTTGTCAGTCTTTTTAGTCAGGACGCAAGCCAAGCTCTCATGATCGGCCGCAGCCTTTCGGTTATATGCGCACTTCTTGTGAGCATTGTCGCATGGCTAATTCTCAGAAGAACTCTGCACCTTTCTTTGAAGTACCTGCCCCTTCTAACGACTTTAATAATCTATCAGTCCGCGGTCTTTGACTGGTCTTTGTTGGCGCGTTCTGATCTTTTAGCCTATTTATTCGAAATACTTGGACTTTACTTTTATCTTAGCGAATGGGATCAAAAAGACAAAACCCACTGGAAAACACTCTTTCTTTTTGCGGCAAGCTTTTGCTGTAAACAGAACTACATCCTCGGCCCCTTGGTAGTTATCGCCCTGGAATGTATTTACAATAAAAAGAATTTCTTTCGCAAAGCTCCACTTTATATC
>JAGIAF010000428.1 GCA_017745015.1 Bdellovibrio sp.
GGCCACAGCAGCTTCATACTAAGACCGAACAATGACAACAGGAATTGTAGCACTCAAGATTGTTCTTCTCGCCGTACTTCCAAGAAATGCTTTAAGAATGCGATTGCGACTATGAGTGCCCATTACTATCAGGTCGCAATGTTTCCAGCTTTCGTCTTTGAGATCTTTAGTGACTTCTCGTTCGTCATAGGAAAGATATGGCTCCACTTTTATCTTTTGTGCCGAGAAGGCTTTGACCTTCCTCGCCATGGACTCTTCTGCCGTCAATTTAATTTCATCAAAAATGCGATCCAACTGGGGATTCACAATTCGTTGCGTGTAAACCATATCTTTCAAACGTCTTATGGTGTCGCCCACGGAGTGTGCAATCACCACGTCTGCAGGTAATTGTTTTGCAAGCTTCAAGGCAAATCGCTCTGCCGCTTCACTGGCTTCAGTTAGATCTGTAACAACTAAAATTTTTAATTTCCGACTAGCTGGCAACTTATACTTTTCATCTAAAGCCTGCGGCCCCAGAACCATCACAGGATGTTGAGCGTTGCGCAAAACTTCTTCAGAAACACTTCCCAAGATCGCCTTTTTAACTCCTCTATGTCCACGAGTTCCCAAAATTATTAGTTCAAGAGCACTGTCCTGTTTATCGCGCTTTAGAATACTCTCGACAGGCCGCCCATTGACGATTTCGACTTCGGTTTTGATTGGCAAACGCGCCAATCTCTTAGGATCGGGTCCCATAATAATTTCTTTTTGATTAAAATACTTCTTAGGAATGTCCACTGCATAGAGCAGACTCATGTTGGCCTTCAGGCGCCGGGCCGTTTCCGCACCCAAGTCTTGCAACAAAGTTGAACGTAGGAAACCATTCTTTGAGTCATCAGAAAAATCGTCAGCAACCAGCACTTTATTCACAGCCATGGATATCTCCTGATTCATTTTACCGAGGTTATTCCTAAGCGCTAATCAACTTTACTCTGCAATTCAACAATCCACCCCGAGGGTTGATTGTCAAATGCGCCTTCCAAGAAAATACTGACCCCATGAAGATTTCTTTTTTGGGTGGGGCCGGCACAGTCACGGGTTCCAAGTTTTTGGTCTCGGCTGGAAATGATGACGTATTAATTGATTGTGGACTCTTTCAAGGTCCGAAACAATTGCGCCTGCTCAATTGGGAAATTGTTCCCGTCAACGTGGAACGCTTGCGAGCGGTCTTCCTAACTCACGCACATTTGGATCACTGCGGGCACTTGCCTTTGCTCGTCAAACAAGGCTTTCGTGGGCCTATATACTGCTCGCGCCCCACAAAAGATTTGGCCCAAATCATTTTGATGGATTCGGCGAAAATCCAAATGGAAGATGCCGACTATGCCAACAAAAAGAAATTCTCTAAGCATCATCCCGCATTACCTCTTTATGACTTAGACGATGTCGAAAAAACGCTACCGCTATTTCAAACAGTAGAACTCAACCAAGAAAATCACTTGGGGTCATTTACCTTTAAGTATTCTTCCAGCGGGCACATCTTAGGCGCTTGCTCAGTGTCTATCTCTAATCGAGGCACTCGTGTTTTATTTTCCGGCGATTTAGGCCGCTACAATGATCCCTTGATGTATCCGCCAGACAATCCCCAGGACGCCGACGTTGTAGTGATGGAGTCGACCTATGGTGATCACAATCACGACAAAATAACCGCAGCAGAGATTCTTGAGCAAACTGTGAATAATGTGTGGAATCGAAAGGGCGTGCTGTTAATTCCAGCCTTTGCCGTGGGACGCTTTCAAAATCTGATGTACGATTTGATTCAACTTAAAAGACAAGGTCGCATCCCCCGGGACATTCCGATTTATCTGAACTCCCCCATGGGAGCCAAGGTCTGCGAGCTTTATCAGAACTATCATGACTTTCAAAAACTCGAACCGGGAGAGTTTGAAGAGTACATGTCATCGGTGCGCTTTGTAGAAACCGCTGATGATTCAAAGGCTTTGAACATGAGATCAGGCCCCATGGTGATCATCGCCGCCAGTGGCATGTTAAGTGGTGGTCGCGTGCTTCATCATTTGAAAGCTTTCGCGGGCGACCGTAAGAACATCATCTTACTTGCGGGCTATCAAGCCACCGGCACTCGCGGAGCAAGCTTGGCCGCCGGAGATCACGCCGTTAAAGTTCATGGAAATTTCGTCGAAATCAAAGCGGAGGTCATCACTTCAGATTCT
>JAGIAF010000429.1 GCA_017745015.1 Bdellovibrio sp.
GGTTTGCAAACTCATTTAAAAGTTCTAACGGCGTTGTGACGGGGCTTGAATATAAGACTTCAAATTATAACGGTGTTTTAGTCCCGTATTTGTATTCCAACTCTGTGATTAACAGCAAGGGTGGAAAAAGAAAGGCTTCTGAGATTCTAGATAGCATGTTGGTGATGCGTGGTTTCGCGTCTCGCTCTGACGGTCATGACGTGAACTCGCTTCTGGTGCAAGTTCCGGTGACAGGACTTCCAAGTTTGCAAGGGATGCTGGCGGATCAATCCGAAAGCCTCTTTGCTGGTGTGATGGTGAATGGAACAAGCGGAAGTTTCTTTGCGAGTAACTCTAATAAGGCCTATACAAAAACGTCAGCTGATCCAACAGTATTGATGGCTCCGTTTAAAGTCGGAACAACAATGCAGTCGACTTTCAATTTGAAAGCTTCTCAACAAGAAGCTTATGACACAGCGATGGCCTATATGAAGACCTACGCGCGTTCTAACCGTGTGGGTGCTGATATCCTGGGTAAGAACTTAGACAACGCTTCTAAGAAGTTAAAAACAGGTCTAGGAGATATTGAAGGTTATTGGTCAGAAGCCGTGGCTCGCTATAAAAACTCAATGTTGGCAACAGCTCGCATGACAGTGGCGGGAATCAATGATGCGTATCTCGATGGTGCAGGTCAGATGATTTACGGTTACCCTGTAGGTCCAGATGGCGTTGCCTTGGGTCGTAACACCGCTAAATTCATGGCGGGTACAGATATGCGCGATGTGATTAAAAAAATGCACTTCAGCAATCTGCCAGAGCAATTTGCATTGGCTGAGTATGTCTTGGCAAATGATCTTTCTACGAACATTGGTATCAGTCACACAGGCTTCCAATTGGATACCGATCTATTCTCTGGAACTGTGACAAATAACTCGGTGAGCAGCTTTAAAATTACACGCATGGATTCTGATATGGACGGTGCGAACTCCAAGCACATCACATTGATGATTGCCGACCGTTTCTATGCTGGCATTCTTGCGGGTATGTTGGAGTTCAAAGACGGTTTGAGTCGTTACAACCGTCAAGGCACTCAAAAAAATCTTTGGTCTGAATCTGTATTCCAAGTATCGAGTGAGTTCACTCGCGCAGTGGCTCCAAACGGAGGCACAGGTCATGGTTACAACCACATGGTGACGTCGGTGTATTCTGGCGCCATCAAGAATGGTCCGTATGTTGTGGGCAATATCGCTTACGCGGCCACAGGTAACGGTACTAACGGCGCGGCAGCGGCTGTGGATGGTTATAAAGGCAGCATCGGTTCCACGCCCGGCGTTGGTGTTGTGCCATCCAGCTTAGTGGGCTTGATGCGTTTGACATCGAATCCTTGGGAGAATACCGCACCGTCGTTGATTCGCTTCAATGAAGGCGCAGGTACGATTGTTAATCTTTACGGCGCAAGCAAAATCGTGGGGGGCTAATGACAAAGTCACCAACAAGAAAAGCGGCTTTTGTTATCTGTGCAACATTGGGAGTGGGGCTTCTCTTCCAAAACTGCGCGAACTCCGGCGGTTTTGAACTCGCTTCGGAGGCGGGCAGTCTGGTTTCTGAAGGGACGGCGGTAGATCATCCAGGTGGAAGTACGCCGGTACCGAGTTCCCAAGGTCCGCTCCTGGCCAATCGCTATCAAATTCAATCTCTGTTGATGGATACTTTTAAAGATCCTTCTATTGGGGATACAGCGGGTAATAACCGCGTGCTATCGAAAATCTTGGTCGAAACTATCGTGAAAAAGGCGGGGACCTTCGGTGTGCCTTGCGATACGGGGAATCCGTTGTTAGATGTGAACGCAGGGGACGACTGTGACGGCGTGATCGTAGCGCCGATGTATCAACCAGCGACCACATTAAGAGCGGCCTTTAAAATTCAAGCCTGTGAGCAAATTCTAGGGAATGATGTCTTCGTAAATAACTTATTGAAGAAGATTGCCGGTGCTCAAAGCGAAGTGAATCAAGCCAACACGGCCATTTTAATGAGTTACTTCTATCGCGGTGACGATCCAGACCCACGCAGTCTTGCAGGTTTGCTGAGAGCCGATCAATTAGCCGTGGCAGCGGATCCTCAAATCACTTTGTTAAACCGTTGGCGTCTATTGATGACTGCGGTCTGTGAATCTACTGGCTGGGAAATGTTGTAAGAGTC
>JAGIAF010000042.1 GCA_017745015.1 Bdellovibrio sp.
AGGGTTCACCCACGCAAGGCCACGTGAATCAATCAAGAAGATGCGACCGTCATCAAGAACTGCCAAGGAGTTGGTTCCTGATGGTTGAAGAATAGCGGACTTCGCACTGGCACCCAAACCCAAGTCTGTATTACCTGCCAGGAAGTTAATCGAGCCAGAGTTTAACGGGTTACTTGTGATGCTTGTTGTGAAGCCCAGCGCATCAGTTACTTTGAGTTTTAATCTAAAGTAAGTTCCGACAGGTGCATTTACAACAGCACACCCCGTAAATCCAGCAGTCACAGTACAAGAACCGTTAGCCGCGTTAGTCAGACCGGAAGCTACCGCTCCCGCCTCTGTGGCATCGTCTGTCATATAGACGACTTTAATTGGAGATGCAGAAAGTCCTGCACTGCTTGAAATATTCCATTTCAAATAAATCGGAGAACCGGAAGTTGCTTTAAGATCATTTCCTGATGGAGGATTCGCTGGAGCATCTGTCGCCGTTAATTGAATGGCGTTTACGATTGGAGGCGTTGGCGAGTTATAGACAACACTGCCTCTGTCAACTCCCAGAGCTGCGTGGTTTACAGAGATATTTCCAACCGCATCCATCAACCAAATATAAACCGGGAAAGTTCCAGATACCAAACCTACGTTAAAATAGATATTCGATGTACTCAAATTTTTCGATGCTGTCAGACCGTATGAGGATACCGTGACCCAACAACTACTTGCAGACGTAGGAGCCGTGTTCGACGTCATCATACAGATTTTCGCGATATTTGTTAGTGAGTCGTTCGCGGCAAATCCAACACGCACGTTATTATTGGCTGTGGAAGCCAAGCCATCATTCAGAGTGAAAGTTGACAAAACTGGCGCTGATGAATCCACCACAAAAGTACCAGAAGTCACAGTCGTCGAGTTGCCAGCAGCATCTGTTAGCGTCACGCGCACACGAGCACTTGCTGTATCTAATGACGGAACATTTACAGTACTAAGAGAATAAGCCTTAGCTGCGTTCGTCCCCGCTGTTGCCGCCGCTGTTCCAAAAGAGCTCCAAGCAGATCCATCATAAAGCTCAATACTAAAAGAAGTGCTCGTTGCAACATTGGCCTCTGTCGCAACCCAGTTAATACCAAGAGCAGCACCACCGCGAGTCGCCACAGGAGTTGTCAACGTGATGGTCGGCGCCGTCGCATCTTTAATAATAGTCTTAGAAGCAGAAGATCCCACATTGCCAGCAGCATCCGTTTGGCTAGCAGAAAGTGTGTATGTAGCATCAACTAATGAAGTCAGGTTTAAAGTCGCTGACCATGTGCCACCAGAGCATGAAGCCGGTGTGACTGAAAGTCCCGCAATGTTCACAACACTGCCATTTTCACTGCAAGTCCCTGAGATCACGTAAGATCCCAAAGAACCTACAGGAACGACAGTTCCACTTGCTGAAGGTGATGTAATGGCAACAACGGGTGTCACCGTATCCGTCGTCCAACTGTAAGATACTATAGCACTTTGATTGCCAGCGGTATCGGTAGCGTAAACCGCAAAGGTATGAACGCCATCACTCAATGAAGTGAACGTCACGCCACTGGTACAAGCCGCATAAGAGCCAGAATCAAGTTTACATTGATAGCCAGCGACACTGCCACCACCATTATCGGACCCGACAAAGGCAAATGTTGCAGCCGCTGAATTCCAATTTGCAAGAGGCTTACTTGTAAGTGTCACCACTGGCGGAGTAACGTCAATCGTCCAAGTATAAGATGCCGTGCTTGACGAATTGCCTGCAGTATCAACCGAGTGAACTTCAAATGTATGTACTCCACCGGCCAATGAGCTATAGGAAACACCCGAGACACATGAGTCAGGTGTGCTGCCATCAAGACTGCAATAGCTTCCCGCAAGGCTTCCGCCTCCTGAATCAACTGAACTGAATGTGAACGCCGCTGTAGTTGCATTTGTCAATAAGTCCGGAGTCGTTAACAATGTCATGGTCGGCGCTGTTAAATCCACAACCCATGAATAAGAGCTCACCGCACTGGTGTTGCCAGCAGTATCGGTAACTTTAACGTTAAAAGTATGTGTGCCTTGAGTTAGGCCACTCAAATCTCTTGGGCTTGAACATTGCGTGAATGCGGCCCCATCAAGCTGACAGTAAAATGAATCAATACTGCCGCCGCCCGTATCCACACCATCAAATTTAAACTGTGCTGTGGAAAGATTCGTCAACGCATTCGGCTTATCGGTAATCGTCAACGTCGGAGCTGTTGTATCAACCACCCATGTGTAAGTGGTTGGAGTACTGATATTGGAATTATTATCTATAGAACGCACACCAAAAGTTTGCGTGCCTTGCACAAAAGAAGTGTAGTTTTTCGGCGACGTACATGAAGTCCACGCGCTGCCATTAATTTGACATTGATATCCTGTGATCGATCCACCAGCTGGAGCCGTCGCTGAGAAGGCAAAGGTCGCAGACGTTTCATTCGTAATGCTATCAGGATACAATGATAGAGAAGCCATCGGAGTGCTTGAATCTACTGTCCAAGAATATGTAGCAGCATTACCAATATTACCTGCAGTATCGGTAGCACGAACCTGGAATGTATGTACTCCATCGGCGAGCGCTGAATACGATTTGCCTGTTGTACAAGCCCCATAGGAGGCACCATCCAAAGAACATTCAAATCCCGCAATATTTCCCCCGCCGGTATCACTACCCACAAAGCCGAAGGTCGCGGTCAATGCATTCGTTAGCGCGGAAGGTTTCGAAGTCAAAGTCGTTGTTGGAGGTGTTGTATCAATTGTCCAAGAGAACGTTTGCACAGCCGACACGTTACCCGCACCGTCGTAAGCGCGAGCTTTAAATGTGTGCGATCCTGCCGCCAAAACATAGCTCGAAATAGCTGTGCATGCAGCATAGGCACCACCATCAACACTGCATTGATAGCTCGCAACACCAGAACCACCACTGTCTGTTGCTGACAATGTGAAGCTGGCAGATAAAGAATTCGTCAGGCTATTAGGACCTGCCAAAAGAAGAACTGGAGCCGTCAGATCGATGTGCCATACTTTCGAGTCCGGAACGGATGTATTGCCCGCAGTATCCACCGCTCGTACATAGACTGTATGATTACCTTCAACTAAACCTGTATAGGCCACGGGACTCGAGCATAATGCCCATGCACCAGAGTCCATCTTACATTCAAAATGATCAATAGCACCGACACCGTCATCACCCGCAAAGGCAAAGCTTTGTGAATTAAGACGACTTTGTGCTAAAGGCTGTGTCGTGATGGAAACAGTTGGAGCTGTCGTATCCAAGGTAAAATTAAGCGTTGTTGGCATCTGAGAAATAACACCAGCGGAGTCCTGAGCCCAAAGATAAAGGGCCTTAGTTCCATCCCCAGCAGAGGTCAAAGTATAGCTCAAAGCCTGAGAATTGTTTTGAGTGCAGGTAATCGGGAATGACTCCCCTGCTGTTGGCACTGTTGGATTTTCATTCAATAACAAATTCTTAAATGTATCACAGTTCGCTTTCGAAGCCCCTGTATTCAAAGTCACCGTCAAAGCTCTTGTATTAATCGGGAGACCGTTGCTCACGGACGGAGCTGTGATCATGAATGTCGGTGGTTGCGGCAGAACATTATTCGCGATTTCAATTTGCGATGTCAGAATATAGGTCTCTCGGGTTAAATCTACTCCCCCGCTGCCGTCATTTCGGCCGACAGTCAAAGTGAGCGTGTGATGACCTTGTGAGTCTCCAGAAGCCACATAGTCCAAGTTCGATGTTGTACCAATAACTCTGCCATCCAAAGCCCATTGATAAATAATGTTATAGGAACTTGACCAATGCACCGCCTGAGCGTTCATATTCACAGATATTTTTTCTTGAGCCGCTGTCGGCAAACTTGAAGAAAGAACTACCGGAGCAGCATTCAACAATGTCTCTGCAGAAAATCCGAACAAGTTGGTGAACCGATCGCTGGCATCAGAGCTTGCAACTAATATATCATATGCTTTCTGCATATCCGTGGCGCTGCTCAACACCGTCATCAATGCCGCAAGACTTTGCGGGTTGGTATTCATTGCTTTAAACAGGGCATTTTTTTGATTGGTATTAAGAATGAAGCCCAACAATGACGATGCCATAGTGACATCCTGATTCGCTCCTCCGGTAACGGGGCGGTAATAAATCGAAGAGTCACAACCACGTACTTCAACGACCAATGTGGTGCCGGAGTAGTCTACAAGACCACTCGCCTGGCTTGAGAATTTAAATGTTCCCTCGTTATCGACCACGGATGTTTCAAGCGCTGGCTGAGCAAGCTCTCCAGCGACAGTCATCTTATAAAGGCGCGCTGTGGGTGCGGTGCAATCGGTTCCTGAAGATTGTATTGAAAATGAAGAAGCAGAAGAATAGCCAACAAGCTTTCCCGAAATGCTTGAAATTCCTAGAGAGGCGCCTTCAAATAGCTTAGCCTCCATAGAACAAGCAGAGATTGCCACCGCGAAAGCTGTTCCCAGAAGCAGCTTCAACGCCAAAGCAATTTGATTAGAAAACAGGTTACGTACAGAGTTTTTCACGATTAATTAATCGGAATTTCTTGCCCGTTTCATAAAGAAATTTTCAAGATTTCTTAAAGAGATTGTCTCTCATAAACCGAAAATAAAAATGCCGTGAATACCGTATACCAAGTTGAGACGCCCTCTTGTATTTAAACGCATCTTCATAATGCGAGATTTAACAGAACTATTTCGCCTTCTTGCATTTCTCCACAAAGCGATCAGGGATGCCATTGAGTTGACGAAGATCTACGGTGCCATCCTTGTCCTTAAAGACTTTAAAATCGTCCATGCAAGTTCCTGGAGTTTGAAGTGCATAAAGAATTCCCGACAGGGACTTTTGCAACGCGGAATTTACCTTCGAAACTTGCTCAAATGCAGGTGTCGCCGTACAAACCGTCTCACGATTCTTTCTGTAGCCCTCAAGTTCGTTACGGACAGCTCGAGTCTCTCGACGGTATTTATCATAAGCAATAGAAGAATCGTACTTCACTAGATCTGTAGATGCCGCTGCCGAGTCCAACTCATCAGATAACTTAATAACTTTCTTTTCGATCTCCATAAAAAGGTCATTCTTATAGCGACTGATTTCAGAAGACGAGGCTGTTTTTCTGAAGCTCTTTAGATTTGCAAAGCGCTCAGATTTCGCATCAATCTCAAATATTCTTTCATAACCGGCTTTACTTTTAACAGTGATATATCCGATGACACTCGCTTGATCGATAAACGTGCCGACATCGTCAGGCTTCATCACAACACGGTCATCGTCCTTATTGACCCATTGGCAGTTCAAGCTAGTTCCCGAGCTACGAATCAGGCAATACAGCTCGGCTAGATCCGCTGGAGCCGCTGCAAATGCACTTTGACAAAAACCCACCAGTACAAGAAGCATAGTTATTCGCTTCACCATAAATCATTTCCCCCAGGTCCATGTATGCTTCATTAAAAAAGCGAATGCCGATGTATGCGTGGACCAATTATCAACATAGCCACCTATCGCTCCGTGGACCCTTGCTTCGCGATAGCTATAGCCAATTCCCAGTGAGTAAAAATTTAAGTTGTTCGCATTTTGAAAATTGAGTCCTACTTCGGCGCGAATCTTACTGTCAGAATCGACCCCCAAAGCCGTGCTCTGTCCCTGGCAAAGTCCATATAAGTATTCAAAAGTAGAAGTGAAGGAGGTAAACGGTGCCACCACGTGCTCATAGCCGATACTCACTCCCAGAACCATGTCGCTGATAGCAGAAATCCCCAGGGATGCCGAAGACAAAAACTCCAGAGAAGGATAAGCATCCCATCCTGCAATACCGCCATAACAAAGTTTATTCATAGCATGAGACCCTATTGAGCAATAAATAAAGCGTCCCAATATTGTTTCTACGTTTGCTGTAGACTGATTGACTTGATAGGTCCCCGCAGTCTGTCCCAGAACTCCAAATGACGAGTGACTGTATTCTAAGTCTGCATAAAAATTTGGATTGACCAAGTAACGTGCGTTCACCATCAAGCTTTCATACGATGTCACCGAAAAATTCATCGGCAAATCGTAGTACTCCTGTTTGAAACCACTGCGTGTTGGAGCGAACGTGGCCCCAATTTGATAGCGCGGATAATTCACGTATCCTGTGTAAGGTTGAGAATTCTTGAGCATTCTAACCGGATCCACTTTAGACAGATCTTTACTATTACTGACCTTCAACTTCGTTTTTGTTTTTTCATCGGAAAAATCAGGAGATCCAAGAGCATTGAACTTATACTCAGGACGATCGCTTCCCTGCGCTCTCCCTAAGGACGTCGCCAAGAAAACAATCGTAAAAAGTAAAGACAATACCAGGCTTCCTTGCATCTATGGAGCCACCCACATGCAATACCAAGTTGCGGAGACTCCAGCAGCAGACAATACAATTGTGACAGTATTAGCCGCTGAAGCAAATGAAGACCACACCACAGTAGTTCCTTGCGAAGCGCTTGGCGAACAAAATACTGCGGTCCCAGTAGAAAGACCGGTGCAAGTTTTTGCATTAGCACCGGAAGTTCCGGCAAACGCCCCAATAGTACATGCGCCCATCGATGCGACCGCCACGCCAGAACTACCAATTTTAATCTTACCTGAAGTTCCAGACTGAATCACAGTAGCTGATGCCGCACCCGTATTTCCTACTGTTACAGTTCCTGTTCCTGACCCTCCAACTGTGACTGCTTGAGCACCCGAACTACCACCAATGGTAATACCGGCCGTTGAAGAACCGCCGCCAATGGTAATAGCTCCCGTTGAAGTTGAGCCCCCAATTGTCACTGCCCCTGTCGATGAGCCGCCACCAATAGTCGTAGTACCTGCTCCCGAGTTATTGATTAAGGTGTTACCAACAATAGTCGAGGCACCTAATGTCGTTGTCCCTGTCACACCCAAAGTTCCACCTACAGTCGTTGCCCCCGTCACACCTAAAGTTCCACCGACGGTTGCATTAGTCGTAATTGCCACCGCTGTTCCTGCAGCATTAAAAGTGGTGTTTTTAGAAAACGTGGTTGGCATGACGGCACTAACCAAAGTTCCCGTAGTAATGTTGGTCGCATTCAAAGAAGTAAGATTCGCACCGCTAGTAGCTGGCAAGGTCGTAGGAAAAACAGCAACTGGCAATGTTCCATTAAGGTTATCGGCGGTAACGTTGGTCAGCGCAGAACCATCCCACGCCGGCATCGTTCCTGTTGACGCCATCGACGTGCTCACGATGGATCCATTCACCACGGTACTTGCTTTATCTGCAAAAAGTGCCAAAGCGACCGGTGAGGCTTGCATATCAAAGCTCACTGGCAAGCCATCCACAGTTGCTTGGATATTAACGACCAATCCACCGGCCGAGGCATTGGCGATCGTTGTGGAATCAATACTTCCCGAATAAGGCGAAGAAGAAGTCCCCGATAAACTCTGCGAAAAGAATCCGCCACTAACGGCCACAGATGCAGACTTTGTCCAAAAGTAGGTGCTGCCCGATCGAAGTGAGAAGGTCATGGCATAAGTGCCATCGCTCACCGCTGAACCTGATACTTTACGTAGGTATCCTTGGACGAATAGAGTATTCATATTCGGCGCAGCCGTAGCCGTTCCCAGCATGACTAGAGGCAATAAACCAAAAACGAATTTCCACAACTTCAAAACATTCATTCGCTACCACCACTAAGGATTATTATACCTAGCGCCCACAGCCGCTGGCCCAATATTCAGTTGCACACCCTGATCCACAGCACGTCCGCTAAAACTATCCATGTTCATTATCATCGACGGTGCGCTATTCACCGGTCCGCCACTGAAACCAAAGGTTCCCCCAGAGGACAATGAGGATGCTAAAACCGTCGTCAACGAGATATAGCTGACGGAAAGTGTAGAGATACCCGAGGTGTTACCAACCTTATCTTTAACCGCAAACGAAAGGCTGCGTGTTTGACCTTCAGCTAACACTAAGTCCAAAGCAAAAGTTGTCGCCGTCGGATATGATATAGTTCCGCTTGTTGGATACTGCAACGACACGACACCTTCGCCATCAAACCAACTTCCGCTCACCCGAATATGACTATCACTGCAAACCCAGACGCCTGTCACAAGCTTGCATCCAGAAACCGTATTCATCTTAGGAGCCGTTGGTGCTCTTGTATCGATAACGATAACTTTTGAGGTCGTTAAACCCGGCAATACTCCACCATCGGCACGCAGCCCTTGCAGCTCCACCGTGTATTCA
Organism: Bdellovibrio sp.; assembly: GCA_017745015.1. Taxonomy (GTDB): domain Bacteria; phylum Bdellovibrionota; class Bdellovibrionia; order Bdellovibrionales; family Bdellovibrionaceae; genus Bdellovibrio. The sequence continues at coordinate 8,283 of JAGIAF010000042.1, forward strand.
TCACCAGTGGCATTCGAGGAGCTCGGGAAGAATTTATTCCAAATAAAAGTCCCTTGCGAACCGCAAGATGCTTCTTGGGCATCGACGGTATTATTAACGATCACTGAAATACGTCCCACGCCCCGAGAACATCGTCCTGCGATGGCAAGGGCAGATGTATTTAAATAGATTTTTCCGGCGTTATCAGTAATCCAGGCGCTGCTGCTTTGACCTTGAATCTTTTCAATCGTCATTGATGCCGTTGCGGGAGACCCGGGAGCTGCAGTTCCGAACGAAACTTCTCCGCCCGATTCCAGACAAGAGGTCAGCCACAAGCATGAAAGAATCAAACCTAACCACTTCATCGCGAGCCCGATTCTTTCAAGCATTTCTTTTGTAAGAAAATCGGGGCTCCGGAGGAACCCGACACCTTCACGAAGTCACCGACACTTTTGCCGAAAAAGAACTTCCCTTTTTGAATCTTTCCAACTGCTTTTGCAGTCTCATCTGGAGCTGAACGAGCTAAGCAAGTCTCCAGCAAAGTCCAACGTCTGCTCTGTTTAAGATCATCCGCTGTGGCATTTACCGGCGTCTTCGGCGGGGCCGCTTCATTTTCCAAAGCCTTCAATGCCATTTCACTTTGACGTAACTCATCTTTGGTTTTTTCAATTTCCGCACGGACTCCATTGCGGTCGTCCGTCTGCTTGTTCAATTTCGAAAGCAGCGCCTGATATTTTTTTTGAACGGCTTGGTGCTTCTTTTGTATTTCGGCCAAATCCGCTTTTAAAAATTCTTGTTCTTTAACTAAAGACTCTTGCGCAATTTTTAAATCTTCGATCTGACGACGCTTGACGCGAATTTCACGTTCCGTGTCTTCCTTATTCTGTTCATATTCTTGAGCATATCGTTGAGCTGAAGCTTTTGCATCTTCAAGACGCTTGGCCTCTTCGTGTTCTTCTTTTTCGGCCTGAATCAAAGCACTTTCAGGATACACACCCGCAGAAATCTCGGCCACCGACGACCACGACAATAGCAATACCAAACCTGAAATTGTCAGTCGCAGAATAGACCCAGATTGCACCAATACACCTCAACTTTCTCTATGTTAAATAGCTGTCAAAATAGGAGTTATCTAATTTGTAAAAACATTCGAATTTCTAGACAGAAGTGTTTTCCACAGAACAAGCACGAACAGGCCATTGATACCGATGCATTGCCGGGCTTTCGAAATCGCCAATTACTTTGGCAACTTATGAGATAACGGTTTAGCGAGCAGTTTCATAAAAAGGACCTTCGTCGTGCGGTAAACCTCACTGTTACCGAGAGGAGCCATTTAGGGCACCCGCAAAAGTCCTATACACCCTAATTCAGTTAAAACGATTTTTACTGCATTTGGCGCCTGGAACGAAACTCGCATTATCCCCTGCAAACCCTTAAAAGGACTCGCTTTATGAAAAAGAGGATCTCGTTCGCTTTGACGACATTGATGACGATGAACGCTATGGCAGCAATGAACATCAGTACTGCCCGTGGAGAGAAAACAACGACTTTTAAGAGTCCCCATGGCAGAACAGAAGTTTGCATCATCCCACAAAAGCTATTCCCTAAAGGATTTTCGAAGGGTGACCTGGAAGACGAAGCAAAGCTTTGCGAGATCGATTTCTATGCAAACAACGTGATCTGTGCAAAACAAAACTCTACTAATCCAGGTCTTCTGATCGGCGATCTTATTGATGGCCTGACAAAAGATCAAGCAGAAGCAAAACTTTGCGAAGGACCTCGTGACGCCTTCAAAACTGAAGCAAAATTCAAACAAAGTATCAGCTGCTCTTATACACCTTCTATTTTAGCTTACTATCAGTTCTCGCGAATGCTCGATGCTGGCAATGTTCCTGCTGCTGTCATTAGAACTATGGATACTCAAGAACACTCAAAGCACACAGCCCTTGCACTTTCTTATAAAAGTCTTGAGCCAACGATGCGCTCAACATGGGGCTCGTTTTCCAAAGCTCACGCAAACGGCACAAACACAGCTATCTTTGATTCCACCGGACAGTTTGTCTATGGCAGCCTTGTGGATAACGTCAAGAAAGAAGAACGCTATACTGAAGTCAGTGGTCGTGGTTCCTACGACACTCGCTATCAACGCTTCTTGCAACAACCTCCATTCTTGCGTGTAGCAAACGGCAACTCAGTTGAGGTTATCGCTGGTGGGAACACTCTGGAAAAAGTAGCCCAAACGGTTGTACAAATGAAAGACGTCAGCGACATGATCCTGTTGGATACTTTGTTCTCACAAGACGACCGTATCGGCAACATCCACTATAAATATGCTTGGTACTTCGTTGATGATAAAGGCAAAGTAAACTCTAAAAAGTCTAAAGCTGAAATCAAAGAAGGTAAGCTTGTAGTTCCTGCTGAAGAAACTGCGAAGTATGCATCTGGCGTCCTAGTTCGCCAAATGATCATGAAAGACAACGACTGCGGTGTTGATGTAACTAAACGTTCAAACATGATGCGCAAGATCTCCGCGATTGAGCAAGTTCGTCACATGAGCGCAAAAACTTATGCTCGCTTGATGTCGTTCGCGAAGATCGCAAAAACTCCAGATGTTGAATCTTATATGCAACGCGAATTGCTATTTACATCAGCGGATCTTAAAGGCCCTGGTCCAAGCTTCCAAAACAATTTAGACCGCGCAGTAAAAGTATTAACTGAAAACTGCCAAAAAGGCCTTTTGAAGCTCGATTTGAATATTGAAGACTACGCTCCAGGTGCTACGAAAACGACAGTGGCTTGTGATGGTTCAGAAGTAAAATAACTTTTTAAAAGACGGACAGGATGAAAGTATTTAAGGCTTTAATTCTATTGTTAGCATTTTGCAGCCAGGTCCACGCGGAGCTGTGCCAAAACGCTTTTCTTGAAGCCAATCCTATGGAAACCCTGTCTCAGTCCATTCGCAGTAATCCAGCTAAATTCTTCTCATTTCTGAGTAGCTTTACTAAAGTAAATCCAGAACTGTCTCCCCTTCTTAAATATCAAGGCTGGATCAGTGGTGACTCTCATCCTGGCCAATGGAGCTTCGTCCCTAACGAGGGCAAATTTATCTATACTATGATCGACTTCGACATGGCTGGAAAAGGTCCGTTGCTTCTCGATTTCATGCAGTACACGCTGAACATCGAAGCTATCATCCAGCAAAGTCCAAAATCGGAGAATAAAATCCGTATCAAAGAATTGCTTGATGCCTACTTACAAGGCCTGCGTGGCGGAAGACCAACGCCTCCGGAATGGGCTAGCAAAATTCTGCAAAAAGATGACGTTTCTTTCCTAAAGAAGGAGCAAAAGTACTATCGCAACAAAGTCACTCTCGAAAACAAACTGGAAGTCGATCAAGACTTTGAACGCCTCTCAGATACTTCACTTACCCAAGAGATCAGCTTCAACCTGAACTCCTTAGGTTATTTCCGAAACTACGACGTCGTGGATGTCGTACAAAAAAAGATTGAACGTGGTGGCAGCGCTGGCCAGAAGCGCTATTGGGTCTTAGTTCGCGAACACTCAAATGCAAGCATTATCAGAATTTTTGAACTAAAAGAAAAACAAACGGGCTTTTTACCAGAGGCTCAGTCTTCAACTGAGGCAATGTATTCTATTTTCTGGGGCAACAGCCACCCCGCTTATGCTGAGCTTCGCCTGCGCAATCAAGATTTTGAGATCCGTCCAAAGAAAGTCTCCCTCGATGAGGCAGATATTCCCTATAAGTTGAAAAAGGACAGCGACTGGCAATACCTAAAAGAAAAAGCACTTTATGATCTGAGCTTGCTCGGGAAAGCTCAGTCTTCTCAACAAGGAGCGGCAGAGCTCGCTACTATGATCGGCAATAATTATGATCAAGTGGCAAAACTCACGAAGCTCTTTAGCCAACAATATCTATCAACGCTGCAAAAGTAAGAATTTACTTGCTGAAGCTACCGATTTCTATTCTTGAGGCGAACATACATAGTTTTAGAAACTTGTGCGATAGCCTCTCCATCTTGATCAAACACTGTGACGGGCAAGTCGAAAATGTATTTCTGACCCTCCTTGGTATTCTCCTTAATTTGAGCTAAAAGCTGATCATCGATTTTAAATTCTGCTATCAGGTGCGTTTTGCCAGGCTTCACAAAGTCGATCTTAGCGCCCTTATCCCAAACTACATATTCAGTTCCCAAGTTATTAAGCAACAGATACATAAAATGAGGATCGGTCATCGAATAGATCGAACCTCCGAACTGGGTACCCACATAGTTACGGTTATAAAATCTAAGCTTCAGTTTAACTCGCAAATAGCGACGATCCTTCGAGATCTCTTCAACCTGAATACCCGCGCCAAAATAAGGTGGATACAAATTAAAAAATAAACGCATCACAAACGTTGGCGATCTTTCAGCAATAAAACGTAAAAACTTAACGATCATTCAGTACTCCGCTGTTCCGTTTCTGTAGAGGTCTTTGATAATAATAAGCCTTAAAGTATACTTTAAGGTAGATCTCGACCCAAATAGGTCTGGAAAATCCAAATAAGAAGATGACAGCTAAGGCGTATGAATTAACATAAAGTCTATGGCTTCGGTTGTGAATGACAATTCAATTCAAGTTGATATAGGCGAACTCAAAATGTGCACCGTCTTGAATGAGACGGGGGCGGCAATCCCTCTTCGCTCACTGTGGGAAAAACAACCTGCAATCTTCATCTTTCTTCGTCATTTTGGCTGCGATGCTTGTCGCCGTCATGCTTTAGAAGTCTGGGACAATCGCGCGAAGTATGAACAAAAAGGGGCCCGCTTGCATTTTATTGGCAACGGCAACCCTGAATGCATGGTCGACTTTAAAAAGACTTATAATCTGCAAGAGGCTTCATTCTTTACAGATCCCTCGCAAAAATCGTTCAAGGCGGCTGGCTTTAAGAGAGGCTTTTGGATTGATCCGGGTACAATGCACACCCGCCAAGAATTTCTCTATAAAGCTTTAAAGTTCACGAGCTCCAGAGAAAATGCCAAGTATGGAAATGTATGGCAGCTTGGTGGCGTCTTAGTCATTAAACCTGGTGGCGTTCCAGCCTATCAATTTACGAGCCTGACAATGGGGCACTTCCCACCGGTAAAAGACATTTCTTTGATTTCAGGATAAGAGTCCTTCAATTTTAAACTTGCGACCTCACCGCTCTTCAATAAACTGGTCCTATGAAGACTATCTATTATGGCGCAAGTAGTTTGAATGGATTTATCGCTGACGAAAACAACTCGCTAGATTGGTTGTTCCAATTTAGTGGCGAGCCACCCGACTTTGATTCTTTCATCAGTAAGGTTGGCGCTATTGCAATGGGATCAACGACCTACCAATGGATATATGACCATCAAATAGCCCACAAGCCTGGACAACTGGAACCTTGGCCTTATCAAGCACCTTGCTGGGTCTTTACCACTCGAGAACTACCGCAAATTCCAAACGCTGAAATCAATTTTGTAAAGGGTGACGTGAAGCCCGTTCATGACAAGATGACTCAAGCTGCTAAAGGGAAAAACATCTGGGTTATGGGTGGCGGCGAACTTGCGGGTCAATTTTATGATGCCAAATTGCTCAATGAAATTGTCTGGCAATTGGCGCCTTTAACCCTCAAGGGAGGGGCCCCGGTTTTTCCCAGAACAACGAACCCTCCTTTAAAGCTAATTACAGTTAACAAAGCAGCTGCGCCATTCGTAGAACTTCGCTATGAAGTTGCATATACTCAGCACAACAAATGAAACAACTGCTTTTAATATCATTCATTTTTTTGACACTTCCTCATTCAGCTTTTGCGGAAGATAAAACTGAAATTCGCGCGGCAATTCCTGCGGGCCTTGCACCGCCACTCTTATTTGAAAAAAGTGGAAACAAACTTGAAGGCTTGATTGTCGATTACATCAACGCTCTAGCGGAGGCAATGGGCCGCAAAGCCAACTTCAGTATCGTCACTCGCTATCGCTTGGATGGATATTTACTCAAAGGCCAAATGGATGTGCTTTGCTATACGAGCACTCTGTGGGCAAGCAATGCAGACAAGCTGGATTTCTCAAAAACGCTTTTTACAAAACGAGAAATCATCGTCGGCCCTTCACCGATGCCCAAGAAAGTAAGTGGTCTACAGGGTAAGACTATTGGTGCCATGCTTCAATATGTGTACCCCCATTTAGATCCCTACTTTGAGTCAGGAAAGATCAAACGCGAAGACAGTGTCAGCGAACAAGCCAACCTCAAAAAACTTTTGAGCGGTCGAATTCACTATGTCGTCACCGATCAAATTTTTCTCGATTACTTCCGGCTTGAAAATCCGACGATCACCAAAGGTCGCGAAGGACTTTTCCTCCAAGACTATCCCATTTCTTGCTCCATCAGTCGCCAGGGTCGCGTCAAAAGGAAAGACCTCAATAAAGCCATTGATGAAATTAAAAGTTCTGGAAAGCTGCATGCTTTATTTAAAAAGTATGGCAGTTCCTATCTTGAATAATCTGTTTTCTTTTTCGCCAGTTTCAAATCCTTCACAAGCTCTTGTCTCATTTTTGCTGACTGCTCGCGACTGATGCTTCTCAGAATGGCAGAAGGGTGCCACGAGATGATCACCCTGGCCCCGCCTTCAAGTTCGTCCAAGATCTCCCCTCGTTCTTTGGATATTACTAAAGTTCTTCCAAGAACAGACCTAGCAGCGGTCAGGCCCAGGGCCACGATGATCTTGGGCCGAACGACTGCCAATTCCTTTTCTAACCATGGATGACATGCTTTTACTTCCGCCGCATTTGGCCTATCGTGCAGCCTTCGCTTTCCCCCACCCGAGATATGATGTTTAAAATGTTTTACCGCATTGGTAAGATAAACCTCATCTTCACGGATCCCAGCTTCTTCGAGACAATGTTTCAGCACACCTCCAGCCGGTCCAACAAATGGCACACCCGCGAGATCCTCTGCATTTCCTGGTTGTTCGCCGACGATCATGATTTTCGCACTTGTATTGCCGCTTCCGAAAACGACCTGGGTTGCATGCCTATATAAGTCACAATTCCGGCATCTCTCAGCGGCAACTTCGATCGCTTTAATCTTTTTATCTTTTGTGGAAGACATCGCCTATTCTCACAAGAATTCTTCATCGTGGCCAAAATGTATTCTAAAACACAGGTTGGCTCTCCTCTCTTGACTCACTAAACTTTTCCTATGTCGATCAGAATTGGAATTTCAGGATGGGTTTACCCTAATTGGCGAAAAGTCTTTTATCCGCCAGATCTTGCACAAAAAGACGAACTTGCCTATGCCAGTCGGCAACTAACCTCCATTGAAATCAATAGCTCCTTTTATCGTAATCAAAGTATCCAGAGCTACCGTCGCTGGTACAGCCAAGTCCCTGACAACTTTATCTTTTCCGTCAAAGGACCCCAATACATCACACATATCCTGAGATTAAGAAAAACCGAAGAAGCGTTAGCAAACTTTTTTGCTTCTGGCGTTTTATCTTTAAATGAAAAGCTCGGCGCCTTTCTTTGGCAGCTACCACCCAACTTCCTTTTTGATGAAGAACGTTTGGAAAACTTCTTCCGCCTACTTCCTAAGACCATGAGTGAGGCGCTCACGCTTGCCGACCGCTCCACTAAATATCCTGCAACTTATTCGGAGATGAATCTTACTTCGAAGCGAAGATTGCAACACGCACTGGAAGTTCGAAATCACAGTTTTGAGAACCCCGATTTTATAAAGCTCCTTCGCAAATACAATAT
>JAGIAF010000430.1 GCA_017745015.1 Bdellovibrio sp.
AGTTATCGTTGGTCAACCGCAAGTTGCTTACCGCGAAACTATCTCTGCTGAAGCTCCGTACGATTACACTCACAAAAAACAAACGGGTGGTTCGGGTCAATACGCGAAGATCGTTGGTAAAATCCAACCTCTTCCACCACAAGAAGACGGCGCAGTCTTCAAATTCGACAACAAAGTTGTCGGTGGTCGTATCCCTAAAGAATTTATCCCAGCTGTTGAAGAGGGTTTCAAAGAGCAAACTGTTAAAGGTCCATTGATCGGCTTCCCGATCGTTGGCGTTGAAGTTGTTCTTGAAGACGGCGCATACCATGACGTCGACTCTTCTTACATGGCCTTCAAAATTGCTGCGATGGCTGCACTTCGTGAAGTGTACCCTGCTGCAAAACCAACAGTTCTTGAGCCGATCATGAAGCTTGAAACTGTAGTTCCAGACGAATACCAAGGTTCAGCGGTTGGTCAAATCAACCAACGCCGTGGTTCTATCGTTGGTACAACTGCATTTGACGGTAACTGCGTTATCGAGGCAGAAGTTCCATTGACAGAAATGTTCGGTTACTCAACTGACCTTCGTTCTGCAACTAAAGGTAAAGGTGAGTTCTCTATGGAATTCGCGAAGTACGCTGCAGTACCTCGTAACATCCAAGAAGAACTTGTTAAGAAATACCAAGCTAAGCGCGCAGCTGAGCAAAAATAGTTCTGACAAAGATCACGCCATAGCGAAAGCGACGGCGGAAAAAAGCCCCGATGGAAACATCGGGGCTTTTTTTTCCTTTCTATCGTCATCAATTAGGACGGAATACTACAACAGCTCGTTGCATACATGAGCGCAGCTTCTCTTGGAAATCACCGTAGAGTTTTGTCGAAATATCTTCAGGTGAAATAGTTCTGACTTTCAAACTAAAGTCATCGACGAGCACAACATCGCTGCCATTTTTAATAAACTTCCGCGAGAAGTCGGCCCACTGAGAACTTCCCTGACAATCAAACTCGCTTTCCATAGCCACTGAACGTCCTTTGATGTGGTACTCCCTCACTATGCGATAAGGAGAGCCTTGGAAATTCAGATAGGATACTCGCTGAGCCCGATTCGTTACCAAGCTTGGAACATCCGGTGGCAATGACACAAGAAATCCCTTCCCCGCAGAGGTCAATACGGGGAACCAAGGAAACGTGAATTTGAAACTTGTAGTAACGTCTTTGACAATTCGCGATTTCAAACTGTACGGCTCAAATCCCCACGAAGAGATATTTGATTCGTTCAATGCCCATTTTAAAAGAGAGTACTCCGTGCTTTGCTTACTTCCGTTCAGCTCAGCCCCTGTCATCGAGAAACTGCTGGCCCCTTTAAGAACAATCTCACCGGTCCCAGTTATCAAACTGTCCTTATCAAAGTTCAAATTCAATACGACCTTGTTAAACTTATCTTCTGACTTTCCAGCTTCCGTTCTGGCTTTAACGGCTCCCGAGGGCTTAAGTATAATAGCGAGCTTATTTTCGATATCATCCGGTACGCCTTGGGCGAAGCTTGCGAAATTTGTGGGATCAATCCAATACTCTTTCTCGTCTTTCTTTACATGGAGTATCGCATGATTGAATCCAAGAACCGGTAAATTGTAGGGACGCTCCATCACATCAAATCCACGATTGGTCCAAGCTGCATGCGCTTCAAAGCCCAACGTGCGTAGTATAGCTCCCGCAGCCACGGTAAAATCCTTGCAATCGCCATAGCCGCTCTTACTTATCACCTCAAGAGAGCGCGGATGAAATGCGCCTTTAACAGTTCGCCAATCACCATTATAGCGCACGTCTTCAGACAATAACGAAGTCACCGCGTTGATCTGCTCGACAGGTGATTTTTTTAATTTCGCTTGTTCGGAAATTTTCAAAAACTTTTCAGGCAGTGGTGACTTGAAACTGAAATCCAGTCACCACTGCCTGAAAAGTTTTTGAAAATTTCGTCCAATAAGGGGCTCTCTTCATCCATAATCGCCTTAAAGAGAGGCTCTTTGGACTTCACGACAATTTTATTTCCTGTTTGTGATGCGACCAGAACATTTCCAGGATTATTGAGTTCGTAAAAAAGCGGCATCTCCGCTTCAACTATAAATTCAAAATTTTTAACAAGGACACCAACGCCCACCATGGATTCGTAGGTAAAG
>JAGIAF010000431.1 GCA_017745015.1 Bdellovibrio sp.
GAATTGACCTTCTTTGCGAAGTTTTTCAAAAGCTTGTTCGTCAAAAAGAGCATCGAAGCTTTTTAAAGAGTTTTCAAGACCTTCGATGGTTTTCTTTTTCTCTTCTTCTGGCAGACGAGCATTGCCACGAACAGTTGCGATATCAGATGCGAACATCTTATTTACAGCGGCTTTGTATGAATCCCAGAAGTTGAAGTTTTCACCTTGAAGAAAGGGCGTTCTTTCAAGCCACTTTTCGATAGACTCGAATAAAGACATTTCGTCCAAAACAGACATCATCTCTTTTTGTTGGTCTTCAGTTAATGACTTATAAAAAGGAGCTTGGTTGTACGCCAGACGATCGCCAATGCGCAGACCTAGTTTTGTCTCAATCAAACGCCACTGGAAGCTTTGGAAACCAGATGCTGGGTAAAGCATGTCACGGAAATCCAAGAAATCGAGCGGTGTCATTGTTTCTAGGACGTCGATTTGTCCCGAGATCAATTTTTGGATAGCAACGATACGCTCCAAGCGCGCCGAAGCTTGACCCATTTCTTCTTCAGCTACATTCGGCTTTTGGAAGGTTTTAAGAACAGAGTTCAACTCAAAAAGGATTTGCTTGAACCAAAGTTCGTAAGCTTGGTGAACGATGATGAAAAGCATTTCATCATGGGCGGGTTTGCCGTATTCAACACTTTTTGGGTGTTGAGCGGAAAGGATTTTATCAATGCCCAAATAGTCATGATAGTGCACCGGAGGGTATTTCATTTCGAGAGCTCCTTAATAGCGGCGGCAAAATTTTCGATGTCTTGTTTTTGAGTGTCCCAGGACGTCATCCAGCGGCACTCAAAAGTTTTTTCATCCCAAACGTAGAAGAAGAAGTTCTCACGAAGGGGCTTTACCCAGGCAGGTGGAATTTTGGCAAAGACCGCATTGCTTTGCGGCTTTTCGCGAACCGTGACTCCTGGGATGTCTTTCACGGCATTGTAAAGATCCATGGCGCGATCAAGGGAATTCCCCGCGATTTGCTTCCAAAGATCATTCTTAAAATACTCACTAAACTGGCAAGCGATAAAGCGGGATTTTGAAGGAAGCTGGCTGCTTTGCTTACGCACATACTTAAAGTCATGGGCTAGTTGTTTATTAAGGAAGATCACAGCTTCACCCATCATCAGTCCATTCTTCGTACCACCAAAGGACACCACATCGACGCCGAGGTCTGTAGTGAACTCTTTGAAAGTCTTTTGTAAAGAAATGGCGGCGTTGGATAAGCGAGCTCCATCAATATGAACCAACAAGTTTTTATTCTTTGCCCAAGTGATAAGGCTTTTAAGTTCTTCCAGGGAATAGACCGTGCCTAGTTCCGTGGGTTGAGTGATGCTCAACACCTGACCTTGAGAGTAATGCTGGTCCCCGCGACGAATATAGTTTTGGTCTAGATCTTCAACGGAGAGTTTGCCATTGTGAGAGCAAACGGGAAGAAGTTTGAATCCACCCATTTGCTCAGGGGCACCGCACTCGTCTACATTGATGTGAGCCACATCGCTGCAGAACACAGCTTGCCAGGGGCGAGTGATCGCTCGCAAAGCTGTAACATTGGCCGCCGTGCCATTAAATACAAAAAACACCTGAGCTTGTTCGCCGAAGTGTTTTTTGAATTCGCCGATAGCGGCGTCGGTCCAGTCATCTGTTCCATAAGAGGGCGCGTGCTCGACATTTGCTAGAGACAAGGATTCAAGAATTTTTGGATGGACACCGGCATGGTTGTCACTGCCAAAACCACGCTTCATGATCAAGCCTTGTTTATAATACCGAAGATAAAGTTATGAGAAATCAAAGCGGCAAGTTTCGAGGTGCGCTTATCTTGATCCAGTGGGGGAGAAACTTCATAGATTCCCATGCCACGGATATCATAATGCTTCATCATCCAGTGCAAAGCCTCCAGGAAGTCTTTCGTGAAAAGACCCGTTGTCCAAGATTGGCTGCAGCCCGGAGCTTCATTAGAAGTGAAGGCATCGATATCAACGCTCAGGAATATTTTCTTGGTCTCTTTGCCCTTCAGATAATTTTGCAAAACGGGCAAAAGGCCTTCGGCATTGATCTGATCCAAAGTGAAAACATCAGCACCATGTTGTTTCGCCCAAGCGATATGAGCCCGGCTATTGCATTGAT
>JAGIAF010000432.1 GCA_017745015.1 Bdellovibrio sp.
CGCCACCCGAACTGTCACAGGCCTGGAAAAATCGGGCTCAATAGAGTCGGCGTGCGAAAAGGGATCCAGTGACTTCGCCCACTTTGTCATTCGTTCTACAGAGAAGAACAGAATGGTCTTCTCACCCTCACGCAAAGACAGCTTTTGGGCGATCGTCTCCTTGCCCACCACAACCCGCCATGGTTGTCCTTCGTAGAACTCCAACTCGTCCGGTTCGACGTTACCTACGCCGCTCTCACTCACAAGCAGTGAGGGAGTAGCACCCCAGGGCGCAAGTTGCTCCTGAAGGGACTGATAGCGCCTCAGAATATCTGCAGAGAACGAATCGCCCTCGAGTCGCAATCGATAGGTCTGCTCCTCCACTTGCTGAGCTAGTGCCTCAAGGGCAACGACTGCCTCGATGATCGATTGCGTGCTATTCATACCGCCTATGTGGGGATCAGCTTGGCCGTCCGCACAGACAAGATCGTTGCACCGTCGATTTCCACGACGGAGACTCCCGCCGCGTCCCGATCACCTTCGAACGAGATTGTGACTCCTTCTGCGGTCTTGTAAGTAGTGGTGCGCTCTTTTTTTGGCAATGACTCAGGGCGAGGTTGGAAGACCTGCCCCTTAACGCCGCTTTCTGCTAAAGCCTCACTTAATGATTCTGTAAGGGCTTTCTTTCGCTGCTTGTTAGCATCGCGCACCACTGAGTCCAAAAAGGAGTCAGTGTCGAACTGATCGTGGTCCTTGAGGTAATTAAACGCCCTCCCCGCGAAAGTATTGAAGTCCTCCCCGTCGGGCATCAGATCGCCGCTAAGGGTTCTCGCCCACTTTCTCACCGTGTTGAGCGCAGTTCGAGTCAGCGTGGAGTCCTGCTGTCGTTCTATGACCCCAAGGAAAGCTTGGAAGTAATTACCAAGCATTGGCTTGTACACTCGATCCTGCGCGAGAACGTCCCAGGCAAATTCTCCGTCTACATCGACAACCGCACTTTTCTGGATAGCCTTCTTTGTTTCATTCAGAGCGTTGGGTACTTCATGCATCTCTGCAACGCGCTTTCCATTTATTTTCTTATGCGAATAGGAAAAAGAAGGGCTTTTGTCCATCTTAATCAGAAGGACCAGTTTTTTCTGCAAACGAGCGGTAGCCTGATACCGCACAATGGCGACAACAAAAACACCAGCAGACATCTGCCCTTTATGACGGCCTGCAAAGTCCGCCGTGATCTGGCGGGACAATAGATTGAAGTCAGACCTCGGCGCCACTAACTGCGCGCATTTTTCTTTCAGCGTCACCGCATCCTTGAGGAAGACATATTGTGTACCTTCCGCAGTATCACGAAGTCTGTCAAGAAAGAAGGATTTCTGCTTTTCTTGCAGCGTCACTGAATCCAAATAGACAACTTTTTCATCATCCGCTTCAGGCTCGATGATGTGAAAAATAAATTCTTCGATGTCCAGAGAATCCTTCTGAGCCTGACTCAGCACCGCTTCCAGCTTTCCTGCCATGCATTCCCCTCAAAGGTTACCCATCTCATCACACCGGGGCGACCGACTTGCTCACGCCTTGCGATCACAATCCGTACGCAAGCTCATTTTCATTGATCTTTAAGCCGGCGCGACACGCCCTAAGCAGGCTTGACGCGCGAGGGATCTTACAGTAGCGCCCTCATCTAAATCGCTGTTCGAGTAAGACGCCCCTGCACTAAGCCGTGCTTCGCCCCAAACTCTCGCTCGCAGGCTTCAGGAGCCACCAGCTTCGGTTACCAGGTCGATCACGGCGATTCGATGTCGAAACAGCGTCGGTGGACCATTCTGCTCAACAAGCTCGCGCCAGCGTCATGACCTCTCCCCCGTAGCATGCAAACAGCCAAAGCAGAGCGCAATTAACCCAGACGCATCTTAGTCACACATTGTCGGCGCTGCCGTCCGCTCTTCTTAGAGCCGTCGTCCGTGTGTTCCGCATCGCGAGGCCGGTTCCAGTCTGAGCTTTTTCAGGATGTGTTGCCGGACACCGTTGGTGCTTGCTCAGCGCCCAACTGAGGCTTGTATTACATGAGCGGCTCGCGCAAGCAGTCACATTCAGTTACGGTGGCCTGGGGTGGCCTGGGGTGGCCTGGGGTGGCCTGGGGTGGCCTGGGGTGGCCTGGGGTGG
>JAGIAF010000433.1 GCA_017745015.1 Bdellovibrio sp.
CCCTAGGCCAGCCTACACTCTGACTTCGTCAGAGTAGGTGCTGCAAATTGTTGCGGATATAGCTCAAAGCCGAGAGAACTTTTTCTTGAACCTTCTTCGCTTCTTCCGGTTTAAGCTTTTTAGTCTTCTCGTCCATGTACAATTCGCGGTTCATTTCGACTTGAAGAGTGTGCATTTCGCGACTTGGATCACCATACTGCTCTGTGACGCGACCGCCAAAATACGGCCAGTTGTAACCTACTTTGAATCCAGCTGTTGCATAGGCCGCAATCACCAAGTCTTTAAAGCGAGGATCACAACTTTTTCCTTTGGAATCGCTGACCACGATATCAGCTCTGCGCTCTCCTGGATCACGGTGCTCACTTGTTCCAACAGATGGCATACTGTGCGCATCGATATGAAAGGTCTTTTTATAACCTTTTGCATGAAGTTGGGCGTAAAGTTCACGAATGTTAGAATGGAATGGTTCATAGACTAATTTAACCAACTCATCATGAGTGGCTTGCGGCATGGGCTCTTTCATCAACTGATGCTTGTAAGTTGTGATCACCCAGTGGAAACCGCGATTGAAACTCCCGGCTGGATTGGGATTTCCAATCACTGATGTGCAGTCCACATCTTCAGGAACACGATTCATGTCTGCGGCATAACGATGCCACTCTGTTTTCACAAATGGAATTTTGAGTTTGTGCAAAGACGGCTCGTACAAAAAGTCCACGAAACGATCGACATCACACATCACAATTTCTTCTGGCAGAGTGTTCAACCAGGGAGTTTGTGACGGAATTTTTTCGCCTGAATGCGGAATAGTGACAAGTAACGGAGCTGTGATTTCCATATATGAGAACCTTTCTTGACCCTGCTAGGGTAAAACGCGACACTTAAATTGAAAAGGGCAAAAATATGACAACACCTCCCAAAGCTAAGATCTACACCCGCACAGGTGACAAAGGAACTACTCGCCTTGTCGATGGTTCTTGCGTCGAGAAATTCAATCCGCGCGTTGAGGCCTATGGCACCGTGGACGAATTGAATAGCTATATTGGTGTTGTGAGATCTTCTATGGCCGGTTTTTCCTCTTTGATGAGTTTGGATCCTCATTTGGAGAAAATCCAAAATGAGCTTTTCAATATCGGAAGTCTTTTGGCCACCGAAAAAGATGAAGTCTTTAAGATTTTGCCACCGATCACTGAAGAACAAATTCGCCACTTGGAAATTCAAATTGACGAACTGACGGTGGAATTGCCTGAACTTCGCAATTTTATTTTACCCGCTGGTCACATTGTTTCTTCACACTTTCATGTGGCGCGCACATGCTGTCGCCGCAGCGAAAGACGTTCTGCGGAAATCGCGGTGAAAGATGATCGCTATGCGCAGGCCTTGCAGTATTTGAATCGCTTGAGCGATTACCTTTTTGTCGCCGCTCGCTGGGTTAATTTTAAAATGGGACAATCTGAAGTCCTTTGGAAAAAGACTTAATGAAATTAGAGATCGCGACACCTGAGGACGCTAAGCGCCTGGCTGAATTTTATAAAAGCTTCCCTGTTAACGGTCCGGTTGAAATCAAAATCGACCGTGGCGATGATTTCTTTTTCCCCTATGAAATTCAGGGCGAAAAATATCTGACCTACATGTTGAAAGACGAAGATAAGCTCGAAGGAGCCGCGAGCTTCGTGGTGCAAGATGTTTTCTTGGAAGACAAAGTTCAACCCGTAGCCTTCGGTCGCGATCTGCGCATCACTTCCAATCGTAAGGCGATTTTGGAATGGGGGCAGCACTTCTTGCCAGCCATGGAGGAAGTCTCTCGCATTCTGGAAACAAAATATTTATTCTCCGTTTTGCCGATGAGTGAAGTGAAGGCTTTGAATGCTTTTGTTCGCCCCCGCACGACGAAACGTCCTTTACCTCGTTATTACTTGTATCGCCGTTTGAACATGGTTTCCGTTCACGGTCGTTTGCCGTGGGCTGAAAATCCACTACCTCATTTGCGCATTCGCCACGGCAGCCCGGCCAATGTCGACGCTTTGATTTACTATATCAGTCAAAAATCTCGTTCTAAAGACCTGGCCACCGTTTGGGATGGGCAAAGTTTCTATGAAAAAATGGAACGTTGGCAGGGTTTAAAG
>JAGIAF010000434.1 GCA_017745015.1 Bdellovibrio sp.
CAAATTAAGACAAGTAACTGCGAAGATAACCGCTGCCCAAACTGTCATTTTACCAGCCAAAGATTGTGCACCTGTCGCGCCCAACAAGCTGTTAGATGTAGAGCTGCCACCGATTCCCAAAGCGCCATTGCTTTTAGAATCTTGGATCAAAACAAGAACGATCAAAACAAGAGCAACGATGATGTGGATAATGCCAATAAAAGTAGTCATTTAGAATATCTCCCAAAGTCCAACAATATAGGGACACAGGGTCCCGTGAGTCCATCTTTAACGCTGCGAGTTAAGGCACCTTGTCATCAAAGCAGGCTCTTCTTAAGCTTATTGGATATGAGAAACATCATTCAAGCTCTGATCACCGTAAGTTTGCTAGTTTTAACGTCCTGTACATCCAACGAAGGTGCCATGAAAAAGGCCGCTGTGGAGTACGCGGAGAAACAATTTGCCGAGAACACACAAAAAGAGGCGGATGAAGCGATTCCTCAAAGTGACTTTTTGAAAAAGTCCTATGTGGAATTCATGAAGAAATACTCTGAAATCAGCGCCGCGCAAGCTCAACTTCAAGGAGACAACAACGGCGTGGTGATGGTGGTGGTGAAGACCTACCCGAAACCGGCCAAGAAAACTCTTTTGAAGATCGCCGGCACTGTCAGTGATTCAGAGGCCCGCCGCTTTAACTTCGCAAATGCCCTGCAATTAATTGCTAAAGAAACGGGCAGTGATGCGACTCCAGTGGAGCAACCCTTCGCAACTTACAGCCTCCATAAAGGCTCTTCGGGCGACTGGAAAGTGAAAGAGTAGCATCTGAGCTAGATGCCTTGAGTCGTAAGGCCTTTTGTTTGATTTATTGAGGGTAATATCTGACAACCCAGTCATGTCTTTTTTAGTATTTGAAGGTCTCGACGGTTCAGGTAAAAGTTCATTGATGGTGGCGTTGGAAAAAGAGCTCGTAAATCGAGCTATCTCTTTCTATCGCACTCGCGAACCTGGCGGCACTCCGTTGGGTGATGAAATCCGCAACATGATTCTTCGTAAAGAAGGCCCGGCTCCTACTTCTCGCACTGAGCTTCTTTTGTATGAAGCCAGCCGTGCCCAACACGTCGATCAGGTGATCCGTCCCAAACTAGAACAAGGCCTTTGGGTTTTGTGTGACCGTTTTGCAGCAAGTTCTGTGGCTTTCCAAGGCGGCGGCCGCGATATTTCTGAAAACGAAGTTGTGATGTTGAATGATTTCGCAACGGGTGGCTTGAAAGCTGACCTGACGATCTTGTTGGATCTTCCAGTAGAAGAGTCACGCAAACGCCGTCAAGGCCGTGGCGCTCAAACAGGTGAGTCAGAAGACCGTATCGAATCTGAAGCCGATTCATTCCACGAAAAAGTTCGTCAGTCTTTCTTGAAGCAAGCTCAGCAAGAACCAAAATCTTGGTTGGTGCTTGATGCGAAAGAGACTCCGGAAACATTGTTCAAACAATTGCTAGCGGCGCTTTCTGAGCGCGGTATTTTGAAGTAAGAGGATCTTGTGGCTCGTCTGCTGGATTTCGTTTTAGGACATCAAGAGATCATCAAAAAGATGGTGGATTCCTTCGAAGCAGGGAAGCCGGGCCAGACTTTTTTGTTCGTCGGTCCTAGCGGTATTGGTAAGAAGCACACAGCGATTGGCTTGGCTCAAGCCTTGATGTGCCCGCAAAGCAAACGCGGTTGCGGTCGTTGTCCCTCCTGTTTCCGTGTAGCTCAGCCCACTCATCCCCATGAAAACTTGCGCATCATTTCTCCATCGGGTGCCAACATCAAGATGGAACAAGCCAAAGAGATCATGGAGTTCTTGAGTTTGAAAAGCCTAGGTGGAAATCGCGTGATCATCATCGATCAAGCGCACACCCTGAATCCCCAAGCGGCGAATTCTTTGCTTAAAACTTTAGAAGAACCACCGGAAGGTACGTTCTTCTTCCTGATTGCTCCCAGTGTGGCGGGCATTATGCCAACCATTCGTTCGCGCTCTCGCATTGTGCAGTTTAAACCGCTGACGATGGATGAGTTGGGGAAACGCGTGAAAGCTCCGATGTGGGCTTTGAAGTCTGCGAACGGCAGCTTTGAAAAACTCGCGCAACTTCAAGAAGGTCCTGAG
>JAGIAF010000435.1 GCA_017745015.1 Bdellovibrio sp.
GTACTTAGTGCCTTTGATCTTGGGAACGGAACGCAATGAGGGAGCCTCTTCCATAGTATCTGGAACAACGGCCATTTCTTTGGAGGCTTTGATGGATTTAACAGCAAAGCGATCCATCAATTTGTTTTTAAAGAAGTTATAGTTCCACTCCAAATCCGTCATAGTGACCGGCGTTTGCGGTGATTTTATCTGAACTAAATCAAAGACAAGCCTCTGCCACGAAGCTGGTGTTTGCAATGCCTCTTTGGAAAGATTTTGAGAATGGATATCTTCAGGTGTGATCGAACGAAGAACTGAGATCAATTCCTCTGACTTTTTGCCATCAAGAAAATCAGCTAAGTTTTGCGTATAAAAATGCAGACGATCTATCGACAACAGATAATCAATAGACGCAACGGCTTCAACCTTGGTTTGGCCAACGGCTGGATCTGTCGATTTCGCCCATGCCGCGAACGAACCTATCGATAGGTTAAAGGCAATAATAAGCGCTATCAATTTTCGCATAGAAAACACCTCGAGTATTAGCTATGCAAAACCAAGCCACAATCTAACTATATGAATTTATGGGGAATCTCATTTTGAGACGGGGCTTTAACCGTGAATTGTCAGCCCCATGTAGTCTTACTCGACAGTCCACTCTTTGAAGCCCGCTTTGATAGCGGCATCAAGATCTTTACGATCGATTTCATAAACATTGTAGTTGCCTGTTGGGCTGCCACAAAGCTGAATTCTCATCATACCGTCATTCTTATTTGACGAAGAATATACCTTAATATCTTTCAGGTCTTTTTGCATTTCAGTGGCAGCGATCTTTTGACCTTGGCCACATTGCAAAGAACCATCAGCCTTAGCTACTTTTACACGTTCTGCAGAGGATCCATCCATCACAGCAACTCCTGCTTGTTTTGCATCAGCTCTTTTTTTCTCTGAACGGCAATCACCATGAGAGCACGCACCTAAGATAAAGATCGGCAACAAAAGAGTCATAAGCTTTTTCATTTAGGGCCTCCTAGAAATAAGGTCTGCGAATCCATCCCGCATTGATCGCATAGATGTTCGCTTCACCTGAAATAAAGTACACAAGGTTGTTTTTCTCATCCACCTGGGGAGAAGAAAGAATACCGCGACCTGGCTCCATGCCACCCAATACTTTACCCGTATTAGCGTCTAGGAACTGCAAGCGACCTTGAGATTCACCGAAAGTCAGAATGCCTTTAAAGAGTTTTACTTGAGTTGCGATGCCATCTGGAACTTTATAGCTCCAAATTTTATCGCCATTGCCTTTCTTAAGAGCCAAGACCTCCCCGCCTGTTGTCGGGTAGAAAATCTTATCTCCAGAAACCGTCACAGCACTGTAGCCACCTTGATCGATGCGCCACAAAACTTCACCTTTGGCTGCTGAAACGCAGTAAAGCTTGTCATCGTAACCGGCGATATAGATCTGCTCGCCATCCAAGATAGGGCTTGCATCGATGTCTCTGAAGCGTTTGTTGCGATTTAATTGAAGTTCCCAGTTAACAGCTCCGGTTTTAGCGTTAAATGCCACCAAAGAGCCGTCAGAGAATCCAATATACAAGTTTCCACCACTGATCGCTGGCTTGCTGCCACCACGGATAGAGAACTGTGAAGTGTCTTGACGAGAGTACAACCAGATCTGACGACCTGTTGAAGCATCCAAAGCGTAAAGGACGTTATTTCCCGCAAGGAAATACACAACACCTTCATCTAACAAAGGCTCAGATAAGTTCTCTGACTTCGTTGGGAAGGTCCATTGCACACGACCCGTGCTGGCTTCAATAGAATAGAAATTGCCGTCGCTGGCACCAACAAACAGACGATCGCGGATCAGTGTAGCACTTGGTTCAACGCCGTTTTTAATCGGCAAACGCCATTTCAAAAATCCATTTTCGCGATCATAAGCTGAGATCCCGTCAATACCGTTTCCTTGGATTACCAAGTTACCAGCTAAGATGGGAGTCATACGATTGATCTTACGGAAGCCTAGGTTGTCTTCCATCGTCGCACGACGAACCCAGGCCGTTCTGACCTCGAACGTTTTTTTGTTATTATTCAATGAGCTCCATTGATCGACAGTTTTATCGATCGTTGTACAACCT